>DATLIA010000170.1:0-14474 GCA_035540215.1 Actinokineospora sp.
GTGGAAGGGCGGCGGCTTCGGGGATGGCGGGCTGGGGGGCGTAGCCGTTGGGCTTCACACCGTTGTCGCCGTCGCCGAAGAGGTGGGTCGCGACCATTTGCTTCGGGTCGAGACTGCGTAGCTGCCGCAGGTCGTTGAGGGGTTTGCGCAGCTCGTCGTACTCGGGGCCGAGTTCGTTCTTGAGCTGGTCCCTGGCGCCGGTGGCGTACTCACGGACCTTGCGCATGGTCTTGCCGACCCACGCCGCGGCGTCCGGCAGGCGTTCGGGGCCGAGGATGAACAAGCCGGCGACGCCGAGTACCAGGATCTCGGCCCAGCCGATGCTCTCGAACACCCTGCTTACCTCCGATTCAGACTGTTGCCATGCCAGGTTAGCCGGTCAATCTGACTGCAGGGTTACCTGAATGGTGAGCTCCTGCCCCTGCCGGGCCAACACGACCGGAACCGTCTGCCCCGGCTGGTGCGTGCGGACCGCGACGGTCAGTTCGGCCGCGTTGCGGACGTGGCGGTCGCCGACCTTGCGGATGACGTCGCCCTCGGCGATGCCCGCCCGAGCGGCGGCTCCGCCTTCGTTGACGTTGACGACCTGAGCGCCCTCGGCGGTCTCGGCCGAGACGGACCGGACGTTCGCGCCGAGGTCGGCGTGTTTGACCGAGCCGTCGCGGATCAGGGCCTCGGCGATGCGCTTGGCGTCGTTGGACGGGATGGCGAAACCGAGGCCGACGCTGCCGGTGTTGCCCTGGCCGCTGCTGCGGATCGCCGAGTTGATGCCGACCAGCGCGCCCGTCGAGTCGACCAGGGGGCCACCGGAGTTGCCCTGGTTGATCGAGGCGTCGGTCTGGATGGCGTCGTAGGTGATCGGGGCCTGGCCGTTGTCGCCGCCGGCGACCACCGGGCGGTGCAGCGCGCTGACGATGCCCTCGGTGACGGTGTCGGTCAGGCCGAGCGGGGATCCCACGGCGATGACCGAGTCACCGACCTTGAGTTCGTCGGAGTTGCCGAACTGCAGGACCGTGGGGTTGTTGACCTCGACCTTGATCACGGCGAGGTCGGTCTTCGGGTCGGTGCCGACGAGTTTCGCCTCGGCGCGGGTGCCGTCGGTGAAGACCGTGGTGATCTTGGCCTTCTCGTCGGCGCGGCCTTCGAGGGTGACGACGTGCCAGTTGGTGACGATGTAGCCGGAGCCGTCGATGAGGACGCCGGAGCCGGTGCCGCCGCCCTGTTCGAGCTTGACCTCGATGGACACCACCGCGGGCCGCACCCTGGCGGCGATGTCGGACACCGAGCCGGCGGGCCGTTCCTTGCCCGCCTCGGCCTGGGCGAGGGTGACGTCGCTGGTCAGCGCGTCGCCGCCGCGGGCGACGAGCCAGCCGACGAGGCCGCCCGCCGCGCCGATGAGGAGGGCGACCAAGCCGAGGATGCCCAGCGCGACGGGCTTGACCCGCCTGCCGAACAGCACCTCGGAGACGCTGAGCAGCGCACCGGGATCGCGTTTGACGGGTTTGCCGTCGGAGTCGTCGGCGCGGTCGATGGCGGGCGCCGTCATCGGCCCGCCCGCCGCCGGGTCGCGCCACGGGTCGAAGCCGTCCTCAGCCCAGAGGGGATCGTCGCCGGCGGTCGCGGGACCGGCGGAGCCGGGCGGGCGCTGCAGGATGACGTCCTGCTGGCCCGCGGGCCTGCCGAAGGCACTGACCAGGGCGTCGGGCGTGGGCGGGACGGAGTTGAGGGTGCCCAGCGGGGTCGGGGCGGCGGCCTTCGGCGAGAACGCGCCGTCGACGCCCGCGGGCCTGCCGAAGACGGCGGCGTTGGACGGGTCGACCGGCGGACGCTCCAGCGGACGTGGGCCGACGCGCTGGTGCGGGGGAACGACGCCGACGGCCCCGTTGTTCTGGGGCTCGGCCTGGTTGGTGGGGACCGGGTCGGTGATGACGACCGTGTGGTCGGCGGACGACTCACCCGACGACTCGGCGCCGGCCGATTTGGCGGCCACCGGGACGCCGTCACTGACAGCTGAGATCCAAGGCGCGGCGGGTGGCGGGATCGACACCGTGGGCTCGGCCGAGTTGTCCGGCTCCGCGGCGTCGGGGGTGGGCGTCGGGTTGTCGTTCATCGCTGTTCAGGATGCCTGTCCGACGGTTAAGTGGGCGTACTAGTCCGACGCTGGGAATCCGGCGTCTTTGTCGGTGGTCCAGGCTTCCGCTGGGTGTGCGGACGGAAGGTCTTCTTATCGGTTGTACGTAGGTCGAAGGCCGGCCGGTCGTCGATGGCATCCAGGGGTGCGAAGCGCACGCCGACCTCGTCGAAGACGTCGACGATCGGGTTGAGCTTGTCGGCGGGCAAAGACGGCGGGTAGTGCACGGTGATCCAGCCGTCGCCGAGGATGTGGCCGAAGTCGGCCTCCGGGTGGGTTCGCCGGGCTCGTAGAACACCTTCTCGGGGTGGTCGGCTTCACTGTGCAAAGGCCACGGCCTGAGCGGGTGGGGCGGCGGGCGGGAACACCGCGAGCAGCACCGTGGCGGCGACACCGGCGGCGATGAGTCCGCCGTGGGCGACGCGGTGGGTCAACCGGTGGGTGACGGGGCCGCTGAGCAGCGCGACGGCGACCCGTGAACCGAGCTTGGCCGCGGGTCGCGCGAGCGGGAAGCCGGGCCGCCGAGAAAGTTGACGGATTCCCGGCGCAGGGCTCTAGCGCGCCGCGGCGGTTCCGAAGGTGGCGATCAGCGACTGGATGGGCTCGGAGCCGACGAAGCCGACCGGTTCGACGTCGGCGCCCGTGGCGGGCTCGGACGGGTCGGTTCCGGTGTTGACGAACGCGAGCGCGCCCAAGACCAGGCCGGACACGACAACGCCTGCGCCTTGGGCGGCGCGGCGGACTGGGCGGCGGCCGAGGACGTTGCGGCCCTCACCGAGCTTGGGCGACGAGCCGAGGGGGGCGCTGGTGCCGAAGCCCGCGCGGTCGGGCCGCTGGACGGCGACCAGTTGACCGTCGGCGCTGACGGCGAGGCCGTCGGGCGTGGCGGGGAGGTCGACTTCCTGCGGGATGGCGCGCAGTGACGCGAGCAGGCCCGCGGGCATCGACGGGGTGTCGGCGGCGCGGACCGCGGCCCTGGCCTGGCGCTGCGCGCTGATGTCGGCGGCGCACCACGGGCAGCGGGCGAGGTGGGCGGTGACCCGGTCCACGACCGTGCGCGGCATCTCGCCGTCGACGAACGCGACGACGGCGTCGGGGAGCAGGTGCTGTTCGGGCAGCCCAAAGCTCATCGTGTCGACTCCGCGGTCAGGAGGAGAGCGGTCATGACAGGCCTTCCTGGGCGCGGCGTCGCTCCAGCGACGCGCGCAGGGCCTGGCGGCCCCGGTGGATCCTGCTGCGCACAGTACCCAGCTTCACCCCGAGGGTGGCGCCGATCTCCTCGTAGGACAGACCTTCCACGTCGCACAGGACGACCGCGGCCCGGAACTCCGGCGGCAGCTCGTCGAGCGCGGCCTGCAGATCTGGGTCGAGGTGGGTGTCGGAATAGACCTGCTCGGGACTCGGGTCGTCGCCCGCGAGCCGGTCGGTGTCCTCGGGGAGGCCTTCCATACGCAGCCGCGAGCGGCGGCGGGCCATGTCGAGGAACAGGTTGGTGGTGATGCGGTGCAGCCAGCCCTCGAACGTCCCGGGCTTGTACGACGCGAGGGAGCGGAACACCCGGATGAACGTCTCCTGGGTGAGGTCCTCGGCGTCGTGCGCGTTGCCCGTGAGTCGGTAGGCGAGGCGGTAGACCCGGTCGCCGTGTTCCCGGACGATCTCGTCCCAGGATGGCGGCGTCCAGCCCGCGTCGAGCCCGACGGGCGCGACCTCGACCGGCGTCATGGCTTGCGTCTGCATCGTGGGGATACGCACCTCCTGAAAGCTGTGTTGCCCACTGTCCGACCTAACGCGTGTGCCGCCCACCTTGTTCCCCCTTCGCGGACAGGTTCCCCGACTAACGACAACAATGAAGTAGATCCATGTGGTGACCGTGAGAGTCGGCTGAGACGTGCCTGAGAAAACCGGGCGAAAAACCAGTTGCGTGGGACTCGGCAAGGTTCACCCGATTTTGGGACTTCCCTCGCTAGTCTGCGTCCCTGTGGGACCGGATACCGCCGACCTGAGCGAGTACGTCGAGGGCTTCCTCGCCGAGGACGACTCGCTGACCTCGGCACGCGCGCGTGGGGTCAAGCTCGGCTGTGATCCGGTCAGCCCCGCCACCGGCGCCGCGCTGCGGTTCCTGGCCACCGTGTTGCAGGCCAAGGCCGTGGTGGAGGTCGGGACCGGCACCGGGGTGAGCGGCCTGTCGCTGCTGCGCGGCATGGCCCCGGACGGGGTGCTGACCTCGATCGACGTCGACCCGGAGAACCAGGCCTACGCGAAGCGCACGTTCAGTGAGGCAGGCGTCGCGCCCGGTCGGACCCGGCTGATCATGGGGCGCGCGCTCGACGTGCTCCCCCGGCTCACCGACGGCGGCTACGACCTGCTGTTCGCCGACGCGGCCAAGCTCGAGTACCCGGCGTACGCGGAGCAGGGTGTGCGGCTGCTGCGCCCGGGCGGCGTGCTGGCCTTCGACAACGTGGGTGTGCTCGCCGACCCGAACCGCCGCGACCCCGAGGCGACGGCGCTGCGTGAGGTGGCGCGGGCGGTGCGCGACGACGACCGGCTGGTCCCGCTGCTGCTGCCGCTGGGCGGCTGCCTGCTCGTGGCGGCCAAGACCGCTTAAGAGTCGCTGCCCGTGCCGATGAAGAAGCCGACGCCGCCCGCGGCGAGCAGGCCGAACAGCGTCACGATCAGGGCCCATTCCACGGTGAATCCCGCGATGAACCAGGCCAGGACGGCGAACGGGAAGAACACCACCAGGCCGGACAGGATGCCCGCCACGGGGTGCGACGGCCGCCCACTGCCCTTGGCGTCGCCGACCGGGGTCATCTGCCAGACCTCGCGGTACGGGTCGCGCGGGGGCTCGTCCATACCTCCAAGGTAGACGAGACCACCGTCAGCGCGTGGGGGTTTCCGCGCGGACGCCCTTGCCGAGTACGACCACGCCACTCGTGCTGACGGTGTACTGCTCGCGGTCGGCTGCGGGATCGACGCCGATTCGGGCGCCGTCGGCGACGACCACGTTCTTGTCGAGGATCGCGCGGCGGACGGTGGCGCCCTTGCCGATCCGGACTCCGGGGAGCAGGACGCTGCCCTCGACGACGGCGCCGGGTTCGATCATCACGTCGGAGCTGATCACCGAGTCGATCACCGACGCGCCCGAGATGATGGAGCCGGGGCCGACGATGGACTCGACGGCCGAGCCCGCGTTGACGAACTTGGCCGGCGGCAGCGGCGGCGTGGCGGTACGGATCGGCCAGTGCTGGTTATAGAGGTTGAAGACAGGGTGCACGGACACCAGGTCGCGGTGCGCCTCGTAGTAGGCGTCGAGGGTTCCCACGTCGCGCCAGTAGCCACGGTCGCGTTCGGTCGCGCCGGGTACCTCGTTGTCGTCGAAGTCGTAGACGTGGGCGGTGCCCGCGCCTACAAGCATGGGGATGATGTCGCCGCCCATGTCGTGCAGGGAGTCGGGGTCGGCCGCGTCGGCGCGCAGCGCGTCGAGGAGCGTGGGCGTCGAGAACAGGTAGTTGCCCATGGACGCGAAGGTGACGTCCGGGTCGTCCGGCACGGACGGCGGCTCGGCGGGCTTCTCCAGGAACCGGGTGATCTTCCCGTCGGCGGCGGCGTCGATGCAGCCGAACGCGCTCGCCTCCGCGCGGGGCACGCGGATCCCGGCGACGGTGACCCCGGCGCCGGAGTCGACGTGCTGCTCCAGCATCTGCGAGGGGTCCATCCGGTAGACGTGGTCGGCGCCGAACACGGCGATGTAGTCGGGGCGCTCGTCGTAGACGAGGTTGAGCGACTGGAAGATCGCGTCGGCGCTGCCGGTGTACCAGCGCGGGCCGAGCCGCTGCTGGGCCGGGACCGGGGTGATGTACTGGCCGAGGACGCTGGAGAGCCGCCATGTGGTGGAGATGTGCTTGTCCAGCGAGTGCGATTTGTACTGCGTGAGCACGCACAGCTGGTGGAACCCGCCGTTGACCAGGTTCGACAGGACGAAGTCGACGAGGCGGTAGTTGCCGCCGAAGGGGACAGCGGGCTTGGCGCGGTCGGCCGTCAGCGGCCACAGCCGCTTCCCTTCACCGCCCGCCAGCACGATGCCGAGAACACGAGGCTGGCCCTTCACAGACCGACCCTAACCGCCGGTAGGCGGGAACGGCCAGCAGAGACACACCGACCCGCCCTCAGTTGATGTCACGTTCACCCGTGCGCCGCAGCGTGTTCGCGCCGCGCTCGTCCAGTCGTGCAGAGGTGCCTGTGGATAACCTACGGTTGCCGTTGTGCATATCGGACTGCTCACACGCGAGTACCCACCGGAGGTCTATGGCGGCGCCGGGGTGCACGTGGGGGCCTTGGTTCCCCGGCTGCGGGAGCTGGTCGACGTCGACGTGCACCGCATCGGCGGCCCGGTCGACGGCGCCGCCGCGCACGAGCCGATCCCCGGGGTGAACCCGGCGCTGGGGATGATGGGCGCCGACCTGTCGATCGCGGCGGCCGTCGGCGGGCTCGACCTGGTCCACTCGCACACCTGGTACGCCAATCTCGCGGGCCACGTCGCGGGTCTGCTGCACGGGATCCCGCACGTGGTCACCGCGCATTCCCTTGAGCCGCGCAGGCCGTGGAAGGCCGAGCAGCTCGGCGGCGGCTACCGGCTCTCGTCCTGGATCGAACGCACCGCCTACGACGGGGCCGACGCGGTCATCGCCGTCAGCGACGGGATGCGCGCCGACGTGCTCGACTGCTACCCCACGCTCGATCCCGACCGGGTCCACGTGGTGCGCAACGGCATCGACACCGCCGAATACCACCCGGTCACCGAGACCGACGCGCTGGAACGCGAAGGGATCGACCCGGCTCGGCCGATCGTGGTGTTCGTCGGCCGCGTCACCCGGCAGAAGGGCCTTGGCCACCTGGTCGCCGCCGCCCACCGGATCGACCCGGCCGCGCAGGTCGTGCTGTGCGCGGGCGCGCCGGACACCCCGGAGATCGCCGCGGAGACCGAGGCGGCGGTCGCGGAGCTGGCGGCGAGACGCGGTGGGGTCTGGTGGATCCAGCGGATGCTGCCGCGCACGGACATCCGGCAGCTGCTCAGCCACGCGACGGCGTTCGTGTGTCCATCGATCTATGAGCCGCTGGGCATCGTGAACCTGGAGGCCATGGCGTGCGGGACGGCGGTGGTGGCCTCCGACGTCGGCGGCATCCCCGAGGTCGTCGCCGACGGGCACAACGGCCTGCTGGTCCACTACGACGAGACCGATCCGACCCGCTACCGCAACGGTCTGGCCGACGCGGTCAACCAGCTGGTCGCGGCGCCGGGGCGGGCGGCGGCGATGGGCGCGGCCGGGCGGGTGCGGGCCGAGCGGGAGTTCGCGTGGTCGACGGTGGCGGATCAGACAGTGGCCGTCTATGAACGCGTGGTCGCTGAGAGAGCGGTCAGGGACTGACCCGTACTGTGTGCGGTGTGGAGGGTCGTGGGCGACTGGTTCGCTGGGTCGCCAAGAGCCGGGCGAGGTTCACCAGGTACACGGTGGCCTCGCTGGTGGCGACCGGCTTGAGCCAGCTTGTCCTCTACGGCCTGTACTCGTCGGGCGTGATGGGCGCGACCGCGGCGAGTGCCGTCGCGTTCGCCGTCGGCGCCGTCCCGCACTTCGTGATGATCCGCTGGTGGGCCTGGGGGCAGCGCGGCATGCCCCGGCTGACCCGGCAGGTCGTCGGCTACCTCGTGGTCACCGCGCTGGGCGGCATCGTGTCGGTGGCGCTCACGACCGTGGCCGACTGGGCGTTCGCCTCACTGGTGACCGACCGCGCGTCGCGCACGCTGGTGCTCAACGTCACCTACGTGCTCGGCGGTCTGCCCGTCTTCGTGGCGAAGTTCGCCTTCCTCGACCGGGTGTTCGCGCCCGGCTACGACGAGTACGTCGAGACGAACTCGACCAGGGTGCGCGCGGCGAACCCGGTGGCGCCGGGCACCACGTCGTCGTAGGGCTTGTCGGCGCGGGCCGGGCCCGCGATGTCCAGGTGCGCCCACGGCAGTCCGGCGGTGAACTCACGCAGGAACAGCGCGGCGGTGACGCCGCCCGGTCCTGGCGGGCACTGCCGGACGTCGGCGACATCGCTGTTCACCGCGTCCTCGTACTCGGCCAGCAGCGGCATCCGCCACAGCGCCTCGCCGACCCGGCCGCCCGCCGCCACGAGCCGCTCGGCCAGTGCGTCGTCGTCGGCGAACAGGCCGCCGATGCGGGTACCCAGGCTCATCTTCATCGCGCCGGTGAGGGTCGCGACATCGACGAGCACGTCGGGGGCCAGGGTGTCGGCGGCGTAGGCCAGCGCGTCGGCCAGGACCATGCGGCCCTCGGCGTCGGTGTTGGTGACCTCGGTGGTCTTGCCGCCGTAGTGGCGCACGATGTCGCCGGGGCGGTAGGCCGAGCCGGAGACGTGGTTCTCCGCGCACGGGACGAGGCCGGTGACCCGCACGGGCAGGCCGAGCCTGCCGATGGCGATCATCGCCGCGATCACCGCGGCGCCGCCGGACATGTCGGTGCGCATGAGGTGCATACCTTCGGCAGGCTTGATCGAGATGCCGCCGGTGTCGAACGTGATGCCCTTGCCGACCAGCACGATGTGGGTGGTCGCGCCGTCCGGCGCCCAGGTCAGCTCCAGCAGGCGGGGCGGCCGGTCGGAGCCGCCGCCGACGGCGAGCAGGCCGCCGAAGCCGTGCTTGGCCAGCCACTTCTCGTCGCGGATCGCCGCGCCGATGCCATCGACCTTGCCCGCCGCCTTGGCCGCGGTCTTGGCCAGCCAGGCCGGGTCCTTGACGTTGGACGGGGAGTTGGCCAGGTCGCGGGCGAAGGACGTCGCCGCGGCCAGCACGGCCGCGCGGTCGGCCGCCGCGTCGAACTCGGCCTTGCGGTCCTTGGACGCGATCAGCCGGATCTCACGCACCCGGGGCTTGGGCTTGTCGGCGGTGACCTTGAACCGGTAGCCGCCGAGCAGCGCGCCGCGGACGAACTCGGCGACGTCGTCGCCGGAGACGTCAGCGGGCAGTTCGACCTGCAGGCCGCGTCCGGCGGCCGTGGTGTCGTCGTCGAGCGTGTTCTCCGCGGCCTTGATGAGCGCCGTGCCCGCCGAACGCCACTGCGCGGACTCGCCGCCGCCGAGGCCGACGACCCAGGCGACACCCGACCCGGCCGGGCCGGGCTGGGTCTCGCCTGCCGAGCCGGTCAGCCGGACCGCGGTGATCCACGCCTGGGTGAGGTCGTCCCCGCCGGGGCCGAACTCCGGCGGACCGTCCGCCGCGCCGCGGCTGAGCACGACGAGCGGGACGCCTTGGCGCCTGCTCGCGGTCACCTCCACGTCGGGCAGCGTCGTCGGCAGGGTCGGCACCGGCGTGGACAAGCATTCCTCCGAGTGGATCAGTCAGGCCCTTGTGGGGCCGGTTCGCAAGTGGGGAAGATCAGGCCACGACGTTCTTGAGCGCGTCGCCGAGTTCGCTGGCTTCATCGGGCGTCATCTCGACCACGAGGCGTCCACCGCCCTCCAACGGGACGCGCATCACGATGCCCCGACCCTCCTTAGTCACCTCGAGGGGACCGTCTCCGGTCCGGGGCTTCATGGCCGCCATAGCGTGCTCCCTCCGTCATAGCCTGCCGGCCCGGCCGAGATGAATCGGCCGAGTCGGTGACATTCTCCCCCATCCGGTCGCGACGGTGAAATCGAACCGATCATCGCGTGTCGTATGACCGGCCACGATAGGTGGCGCGTGGCCCATTCGGACTGACAGACTCCGACGTCGTGCGCGCCCGTTCGGCCCTATTCGACGTTTATGGCGGCTACTTGCGTGGCCGCGGCGGCGCCGCGGCCATCGCGGCTCTGGTCCGCCTGCTGGAGCCGCTGGACTTCGGCGCGCCCGCGATCCGGACCGCCGTGTCCCGGATGGTCCGCCAGGGCTGGCTCACCCCGGTGCGCCTGCCGGAGGGCCCCGGCTACGCGCTGACCCCGCGCGCCGAGCGGCGGCTGGACGAGGCGGGCGCCCGGATCTACCGGACCGGTCCGTCCAGTTGGGACGGCCGGTGGCACGTCGTGGTCGTTGGTGAACTGCCTGGTCGGGGTGATCGGGAGCGGCTCGCGTCGTCGCTGCGGCTGCTGGGTTACGGCCCGCTCGGCGCGTCGACGTGGGTGGCGCCGCGCCCGTCGGCGGAGTTGGCCGAGGTGTTGGCCGACGTGCCCGCGCGGGTGTTCCACGGCGCCCACGACGGCCCGGACGCCGAGTTGGCCGCGCAGGCGTGGGACCTCGACGAACTGGGCGCGGACTACACCACGTTCGTGGCGGACTGGGCTCCGCTGATGGCCGCGGTGGATGGGTCGGATCCGGCCGAGGCGTTCGCTTCGTCACAGCGGCTGCTGCACGCGTGGCGCAAGTTCCTCTTCCGCGACCCTGGCCTGCCCGTGGAGCTACTGCCCGACGGCTGGCCGGGCACGGCCGCCGCCGCGTTCTTCGACGAGCACACGGCCCGGCTGGCGCCCGCTGTGACGCGTTTCCTGGACGCGTGTCTCAGCGGAGGTGGTAAGCAGAGGTCCACCGCTTAGACCGCAGAAAGGTAGGCGCTCGTGCCGACGCTGTTGATCGAGGACCTTGAGGGTGTCCGGACACTGACGTTGAACCGGCCCGACGCGTTCAACTCGTTGACCGTGGAGCTCAAGGAGGCCCTGCTGGCCGCGCTGGAGGCGGCGGCGGGCGATGACTCGGTGCGGGCGGTCGTGCTGACGGGCGCGGGCAAGGCGTTCTGCGCGGGGCAGGACCTCAAGGAGCACATGGCGCTGCTCGCCGCGGGCGACCCCGCTCCGCTGGCGACGGTGGAGAAGCACTACAACCCGATCGTGACGGCGATCACGTCGCTGCCCAAGCCGATCATCGCCGCGGTGAACGGGATGGCCGCCGGGGCGGGGGCGTCGTTCGCCTACGCGTGCGACCTGCGGATCGTGTCGTCCGGGGCGAAGTTCCTGATGGCCTTCGCCAACGTCGGCCTGACCGCGGACTCCGGCGCGGCGTGGACGCTGCCGCGGCTGATCGGCTACGGCCGGGCTATGGAGATGATGCTGCTGGCCAAGCCGGTCGGCGCCGAAGAGGCGCTGCGGATCGGCATGGTCAGCCAGGTCGTGGCGCCCGATGAGGTGCTGTCGACCGCGCAGTCCGTCGCCGCGGGCATGGCGGCGGGCCCGACCACCGCGTACGCCAAGATCAAGGAGGCCATGCTGGCCTCGGCGGGCGGCTCGCTGGCCGACGGTCTCGCCGTCGAGGGCCGCACGCAGGCCGAGGCCGGGCAGACGGCCGACCACAAGGAGGCCGTCGACGCGTTCGTCGCGAAGCGGCCGCCGAACTTCAGCGGGAGGTAGCGCGCCAGCAGGTCGCGATGTGGTCGTCGACCATGCCGGTGGCCTGCATCAGCGCGTAGCAGGTGGTCGGGCCGACGAAGGCCAACCCGCGCTTCTTCAGCTCCTTGGCCATCGCCTTGGACTCGTCGGTGATGGCGGGGACGTCGGCGAGGGTGGCCGGGCGCGGGTGATTCGTCGGAGCGAACGACCAGAGGAGTTCGTCGAGCGGGCGGTCGAGGTCGAGGACCGCCCGCGCGTTGCCGATGGTGGCGTGGATCTTGGCGCGGTTGCGGACGATACCCGCGTCGGCCATCAGCCTGGCCACGTCGGCGTCGCCGAAGCCCGCGACGAGTTCGGGGACGAAGCCCGCGAACGCTGCGCGGAAGGACTCGCGCTTGCGCAGGATCGTGATCCACGACAGACCCGACTGGAACGCCTCCAGGCTGACCCGCTCGAACATCGCGTCGCGCCCGCGCAGCGGCACGCCCCACTCTTCGTCGTGGTAGGCGGCGTACTCCGGCGTGGAGTCGCCCCACGGGCAGCGGGACCGTTCCGACACAGTGATCTCCATGACGTCAGTGATCGAGTGCATCCGACCCACCGCTCCGGAGGGACGCCATGTCACGGAGTCTCGGAGTCGACCTTGACCTGGGCCGACTCGAGCTGGGCGACGCGCGCCCGCAGGTCGTCGAGCTCGTCGCCGACGCGGCGCAGGACCCAGTCGACCTCGGTCATCTTGTAGCCGCGGAAGACGAGCTGGAACCGGACCGCGCGCAGGTCGTCGCCGGTGACGTCGGTGGCGGGCAGCCGGGTCGGCGAGGCGCCGGGCGGCAGGGCGGGCAGTTCCTCGCCGCGGCCGAACACGACGGACACGAGCAGGAACACCACCGCCGCGACGAGCATCATCACGACGAGGTACAGGAGCGCGGTGGTCACGGGTGCGATCGTGTCACGCCAGGCACGACCCCGAAAGCGGCACCGCGAAATCGGGTTGCCGGGGACAACCCGCCTCGCCACCCTGCTTCCATGGGGATAGAGATACGGCAGCTGACCGCCGACGACTGGGCCGACCTGCGGGACCTGCGTCTGGCCGCCCTCGCCGACGCGCCGTACGCGTTCGGTTCGACGCTGGAGCGCGAGCTTCGCTTCGACGAGGAGCGCTGGCGGGGCTGGCCGGTGAAGCACGGCCTGTTCATGGCGTGGCTCGACGGCACGCCCGTGGCCATGGCGGGCGCGATGCCGGAGCCGGACGGCGTGGAGATGATCGCGGTCTGGGCGCACCCGGAGACGCGGGGAACCGGGGCGGGGGTCGCGGTCGTCCAAGCGGTGATCGACTGGTCGCGGGACCGCGAGGCGAAGAGGGTGACGGCGTGGGCGGTGGAGAACAACGAGCGGGCGCTGCGCTTCTACCAGCGACTCGGCTTCACCCCGACCGGCCGCGACGACGACCACCGACACAACGCCGGCCTTCGCGAACTGGAGCTGGAACTGCTCCTACGGGCCTGAGACACCGGTTGGTGGGGTCTTGACGACGTTGACGATCACGAAGATCGGCCGGGAACCCGGGAGCACCACGCGGTTCTGGTCGTCCACCATCTTGTAGTCGATCTTGCAGATGCCCGGGTCGGACGCCGCGACGATGATCGCGGTGATCCGGACCCGGTCCCCCGGCGGCGTGGTGCCGATCGGCACCCGCTCCGGACTCTGGCAACCGCCGACGGAGGACTCCCGGCGCATCGCCCGGCCCTGCCACAGCTGCGTGCCGCCGTTCTCGATCTCCCAGACCTTCGGGAACGTCTCGTCGACCTCGACCTCGGTGCCGTCGGGGACGGTCACGTCGCCGATGAACCGGCTGAAGTCGCCCGCGTAGAGCGGGTCGTACGGCGATTTCTGGAAGTAGTACACGGCGAATCCCGCCACTATCGCCGCCGCGCACGCCGCGGCGATGACCACGCGGCCGCGCGTCCACCAATTCCGTTTCGCGGTGACCCGCTCGACGACCCGGACGACCTCTTCCCGCAATGGCGCGATCTGCTCGTCCGGCGATAGCGCGCCCTTCACCGCGAGCCATTTGGCGCGCCATTCGCGTTCGTCGGCGCCGCACACCTTGACGAATTCCCGCGTGGTCTCCCACGATGGGAATCGGCTCCCGCCCGCCGCCTCGTGCAGCGTTGTGTGCGAGATGACACCCGACGCGCCCGCCATCTTCCGGAATGCCGGAGTGCCCACTGACACCCGCAGATCCCGCAGTTCCGAGGCGAAGCCCGCGATCAAGTCTCGCTTCGTGTACTCGTCAGCGGCCTGTCCTGCCACGATGACCGACCCCCTTGTCAGAACCGTTGTCAGGGCTTGTCAGAGCGCGTAAGGCGCTACCGGACAAGCACAGCGGCGGCCCATCGTAGGGCCATGCCCCGGAGCGGTGAAGCCGACCCGGGCGGTGGGGAAATCACACAAGGGAGACACACGGTGAAAGCCATGAACGTCATGGGGGCCGCGCTCGCGGCGGTGAGCGTGCTGACGCTCACCGCGTGCGGTTCGCCCGTGAAGGGAACGGCCGCGGAGAACACCGCGGCGCCGGAAAGCACGGAAATCATCGTCAGTGGGGCGAACCTCGCGGAGAACGCGCCGGGAAACGCCGCCACGGACGAAGCAGACGAGGTGACACTTGAGGGCGGGGAATTGAATTCGGCGATGGGGCCGAAATCATTCCCGGCGAAGGTCGCGATCAACGGCCGAAAGAAGAAGGGTGACGCGGCGAACGCGCCGGGCTCGAAGTTCGACGCGTACAAGGCCGGGCAGATGGTGCCGGTCAAGTGCCAGTCGAACGCGGGCGGCGAGATCTGGGACTACACGACCGACGGCTGGTGGGTGCCGGACAAGTACGTCAAGACCGGTACCGACGGCTACGCGCCGGGCGTCGCCCGCTGCGGCGGAGGGGACGGCGGCGGTGGTGGTGGCGGTGGCGGCAGCAGCGCCGACGACCCGCGGG
>DATLIA010000171.1:0-16736 GCA_035540215.1 Actinokineospora sp.
TTGCCGGGCTCTCGACGGCCCAGCTTCCCGCTGGCCGCACCGCCGAAACGCCCAAGTACACCCAGTACGAGCGGCATTCCGGCGGCACGCCCAGCGGAAACCTGGATCCGCCGATAGCCCGACAACGTTCATGGACACAGCACTAGGCACGTTCGACCTCATCTTCGCCGACGCTCCGAGCGGCAAGTGGACCGGTCTGGATCTCACCATCGCCGCACTGGCACCACACGGCATCCTCCTGATGGACGACATGGATCTCAGTCGCTATCCGGAGCCCGAGCACCAGCGGATCGTCACCGGCATTCGCCACACCGTCATGGCCCACCCCGAGCTCGTCACGGCCGAGCTCGCTATCGGCAGCGGCATCGTCCTGGCTGCCCGCCGGGCCCCGTAGCGCCCGCGACCGATCTCCAGGAAGGGGTTCGGAGGCAATCAGGCGCATTGCGCGTGAATCGCTTGTGCGCTAATGGTTCAACGGTTGCCATCCATTGCCATATGCAGATGTCCGACTGTGTCCCGGGCGACAGGGCCGTTCGGGAAACGGTTGGGGCGACTGGGTGAACCGCGTACTCGCCGACTGCCCTTCTGGGTAGATCGTGCGAGCCGAGGGTGTGAAGTCCGTTCTGTTTCAACGACTTCGCCGATACCGTTCATCCAGTGCTGGGGCGTCGGGATCTGCTGTTGGTTGCGTCCGGTTCGGCGGTGTCGATGTTCGGCACAGCGGTCACCCTGATCGTGCTTTTGTTGCACGCCAAAGAGTTCGGTTCATTCGCGGTGGTCTCCGTGCTGATCGCCGAATTCGTACCAGTCACCCTGGGTGCGCCGCTGGCAGGCCTGCTGGTCGATCGACTCCCCAACCGCCGTCTGATGATCATCGGGCAGTTGGTGCAGGCGGGGGCGGTGATCGGGATCGTCGCCGTGCTGCACACCTTGCCGCTGGTGCTGGTGATGCTGGTGGTCCTCGGCTGCGGCACAGCGGTGGTGAACCCGGCCGCGGCGGCGATGGTGCCGGTGATCTGCGGGGAGGAGGACTCCACGCGCGGGTACGCGATGGTGGCCACCGGCCGCACGTTGGGGATGCTCGCCGGATCGGCAGCGGGCGGGCTGCTCGTGGCCGCGCTCGGCACGCGGGACGCCTTATATATAGACGCCGCCACGTACTTGGTGCAGGCCGCCATGTTGGGGCTGGTCCGGGGCGATCGGGATCCCCGTGGCGCACATCGGCGCAGGCGGCACGGCGACGCCACGGCCGGGTGGCGGCACGTGGCCGCCGATCCGGTGCTGCGGGTGGCGTCGGTGAGCCTGGCGGTGGCGATGGCTGGGGTCATGGCGGCCGACGTGGCCAACGTCTTCTACGTCACCGACGTCCTGCGCGGCGGCGCCGGAACGCTGGGGGTGCTGCACGCGGCGTGGATGACCGGGGTGATCATCGGGGTGCGCGTGGCGGGGCGGTCGCGCACCGAGCGGGCGCTGCTGACCGGGCTCGGCCTGTCGTGCTGCGTGATAGGGATCGCGATGCTTGTGCCCGCGCTGCTGCCGTTCACCGCTCCCGTCGCGCTGGGCTACCTGCTCGGCGGCGCGGCCAACGGGATGCAGAACGTCTGCAACCAGGGCCTGCTGCGCTCCCGGACGCCGGACCAGCTGCGGGGCCGGGTCTTCGCGACCGCCTCGGCCATCCTCATCGGGTCCAACGTGCTCGGGACCGTCCTTGGCGGCGCCGTGGTGGCCATCGTCGGGGCGCGGTCGTCGTTCGCAATCGCCGGAGTGGCCGCGCTCGTCGCCGGGCTGGCCGCCCTACGCGCGTTGCGGGCGGTGGGTACGACAAAACCGGCGTCGGTGACCTGAGTCACCGACGCCGGTTTCGACAAGAGGTTGTCCAGCTCAGCCGCGGACGACCTTGCCCGCCTTCAGGCAGGAGGTGCACACGTTGAGGCGCTTGGTCTGGGAGATGCCCAGCTTGGCGCGCACGCTCTGGATGTTCGGGTTCCACCGACGGTTGGTGCGTCGGTGGGAGTGCGAGACCGACTTGCCGAAGCCTGGCCCCTTGCCACAGACGTCGCACACGGCAGCCACGTCAGACACTCCTTCAGGTTGCGGTGCCCACGGTCGACATAACGTGATCGAACACGTGGGCGCACGTACGAGGGCCCAGGCAGGCCCGGGCAGTCATCACAGCGTAACGGGTGCGGGCGTGGTGCTCCAAACCGGGTGGCCGGAGGGTCGCTACGCTGCCCGGTTAGGCGAGACCCACGGGAGGCAGGCGTGCTGCAGGCGCTCGACGCTGGCGAGGTGCGGCGGTGGGCAGCGGCCTGCGTGCAGTCCATGGACGCCCACCGCGCCGACATCGACCGGATCAACGTCTACCCGGTCGCCGACGGCGACACCGGGTCCAACCTGCTCAACACGCTCCGCTCCGCCCTTGAGGCGCTGCTCCGGGCCCCGGTCGACGAGCGCTCCGACGCGGGTGGGGCGTTCGCGGTGCTGGCCAAGGGCGCGGTGACGGGGGCGCGCGGCAACTCCGGGGTGATCGTCTCCCAGCTGCTGCGCGGCATGGCCGAGACCGTCCGCGACCAGGCCGAGGTCTCCGGTCCGCTGCTGCGCAAGGCGCTCGTGCGCGGCGCCGAGCTGGCCAGGGCCGCGGTGTCCAGGCCCGTGCCAGGGACCATGCTCAGCGTGCTCGACGCCGCCGCCCGCGCGAACGGTTCGGACACGCTGTCCGATGTCGCCGCGGCCGCCGCGATCGCCGCGGCCGAGGCGCTGGACCGGACACCGGAGCAGCTCGACGTGCTCGCCGAGGCCGGGGTGGTCGACGCGGGTGGGCGCGGGGTCGTCGTGCTGCTCGACGCGCTGGTCGCCGTCATCGGAGGGCGCCCGCCGGAGCTGGCCGCGGCCGCCCGGGTCAGCGCCGATGTCCCGCCGCCACGCAGACCGGAGAATCCGTTGGTCGCGGCCAGGGAAAGCGGCTCCGAGCTGTTCGCCTACGAGGTCATGTACCTGCTGGAACAGGCCACCGACGTGGCCGCGCTGCGCGACGCGCTCGACGGGCTCGGTGACTGCGTCTCCGTGGTCGGCGACGGCGCGGACCTGTGGACCGTGCACGTGCACTGCAATGACGTCGGCGCGGCCATCGAGGCCGGGATCGACGTCGGCAGGCCCCGTCAGATCCGCGTCGCCCGGTTCGCCGACGCGGTGTCCGCCGAGGCGGGCCGCTACGCCAAGGACCGGGCCGTGGTCGCCCCCGTGCGCGGTGACGACTTGGCTGAGCTGTTCCTCGCCGAGGGTGTCGCGGTCCTGCGGGTGGCCGACGGCGACGAGCCGACGCCGTACGAACTGCTCCAGGTGATCACCGGCACCGGCGCCGCGCACGTGACCGTGCTGCCCGGTGACAGCGGGCTGATGGAGATCGCCGACGAGGCCGCCATCCGGGCCGTCGCCGCCGGTCAGGACGTCGTGGTCGTGCCGTGCGCGTCCCCGGTGCAGGCGCTGGCCGCGATCGCCGTGCACGACCCGCGGCGCCGGGCGGGCGACGACGTCGTCGCGATGGCCGAGGCGGCGGCGGCGACCAGGCGCGGCGCGGTGGTGGTCGCCGCGGAGGCCGCGATCACGTGGATCGGGCCGTGTCAGGCCAACGACGTCGTCGGGTTCGCCGACGGCGAGGTCGTCATGATCGAGCCTGGGCCGCCGACGGCGGAGACCCTGGCCAAGGTGGCGTGCGGCGTCGTCGAACGGATGCTCGCCGTCGGCGGCGAACTCGTCACCGCGCTGCTCGGCCGCGACGCGCCGACGAGTGTCGCGGAATCGCTCTCTGTCTATCTGCGCACCGACCGTCCCGAGGCCGACCTGATGGTCTACCGCGGCGGCCAGTCCGACTCGGTCCTGATCCTCGGCCTCGAATAGTCGGGGCGGGACGACATAATCGGGCCGGACACGGAACGGAGGATTATGGCTTCGCTTGGCGACAAGCTCGATCGGGTGGTTGGCAAGAAGTCGGCCGACGCGCTCGACGCCGCCTTCTCCCTGGAGACCGCGGGCGGGCTGCTGCGGCACTACCCGCGCCGCTACGCCGAGCGCGGGCAGCTCACCGAGATCGCGGGACTGGAGGTCGGCGAGCACGTCACGGTGATGGCGAAGGTCGTCTCGGTGAACAAACGCCAGATGAAGACCAAGCGCGGCACGATCATCGAAGTCATCCTGACCGACGGCAAGAAGTCGCTGGAGTGCGCGTTCTTCAACCAGCCGTGGCACCTCGACAAGCTGCGCCCCGGCCTGGACGCGCTGTTCGCGGGCAAGGTCACCGCGTTCCGCAACAAGCTGCAGCTGGCCAACCCCGACTATCAGCTCATCGACTCGACCGAGGACGTCAACGTCGACGAGTTCGCGGGCAGCCTCATCCCGGTCTACCCGGCGTCGGCGAAGATCCAGTCCTGGCAGATCGCCCAGTGCGTGCACCAGACGCTCGGCATGCTCGACACGATCGAGGATCCGTTTCCCGTCGAGCTGCGGGAGAAGCTGGGCCTCTCGGAGTACGACGCCGCCGTGCGCGCGATCCACCTGCCCGCCGACTGGTCCGATGTGGAGTCGGCCAAGACCAGGCTCAAGTGGGACGAGGCGCTGGCGCTGCAGCTCGCGCTGGCCCAGCGGCGGCAGGCCGCGGGGGCCCGCCCGGCGCCCGAGTGCCCGCCGCGGCCCGGCGGCATCCTCGACGCGTTCGACCAGCGGCTGCCGTTCAGCCTGACCAAGGGGCAGGTCGAGGTCGGCCACGCCATCGCGGAGGACCTCTCCGGCAGCCACCCGATGAGCAGGCTGCTGCAGGGCGAGGTCGGCTCCGGCAAGACGATCGTGGCACTGCGCGCGATGCTGCAGGTGGTCGACTCTGGACGGCAGGCCGCGCTGCTGGCGCCGACCGAGGTCCTGGCCGCACAGCACGCCCGTTCACTGGCCGAGATGATGGGCGACCTCGCGCAGGGCGGCATGCTCGGCGGCGCCGACAACGCCACCAGCATCACGCTGCTCACCGGTTCACTGTCGGCCCCGCAGCGCAAGCAGGCGATGCTCGACGCGGCCAGCGGCGCCGCGGGCATCGTCGTCGGCACGCACGCCCTCATCCAGGACAAGGTGATCTTCGCCGACCTCGGTTTCGTCGTGGTCGACGAGCAGCACCGCTTCGGCGTCGAGCAGCGCGACGCGCTGCGGGCGCGGGCGGGGGAGAACGTCAGCCCGCACGTGCTGGTCATGACCGCGACGCCGATCCCGCGCACGGTAGCCATGACGGTCTACGGCGACCTGGAGACCTCCGCGCTGCGTGAGCTGCCCGCGGGCCGCTCGCCGATCTCGACCAACGTCGTACCCGTGTCCGAGAAGCCCGCCTGGTTGGACCGGGTCTGGCAGCGCGTGCGCGAGGAAGTCGGCAAGGGGCACCAGGCGTACGTGGTGTGCCCGCGCATCGGCGACGACGCGTCGGCCGAGGACGCCTCCGGTGGCGACGAGGGTTCCGATCGACGGCCGCCGCTGTCGGTGGTGGACGTCGCCACCGAACTGGCCGACGGCGCGTTGTCCGGGCTGCGGTTCGGCATCCTGCACGGCAGGCTCGCCCCGGACGAGAAGGACCGGGTGATGCGGGCGTTCGCCGCCGCCGAACTCGACGTACTGGTGGCGACGACCGTGATCGAGGTCGGCGTAAATGTCCCGAACGCCACGGCCATGGTCATCATGGACGCGGACCGGTTCGGCGTGAGCCAGCTGCACCAGCTGCGCGGCCGGGTCGGCCGCGGCAGCGCGCCAGGACTGTGCCTGCTGGTCACCGAGATGCCCGGCGGCACCGCCACCCGCGACCGGCTGGCCGCCGTGGCATCCACTTTGGACGGTTTCGAGCTGGCACGGCTGGACCTGGAGATGCGCCGCGAGGGCGACATCCTCGGGTCGAGCCAGTCGGGTTCGCGGTCCGGCCTGAAGATGCTGTCGCTGCTTCAGGACGAGGGTGTCATCGCCGACGCGCGGATCGTCGCGCAGGCCCTGATCGCCGAGGACCCGGCACTCGGGCACTATCCAGGACTGGCCACGATGGTCGGCCAACTCGTCGCCGACGACCGCGCGGAATACCTGGAAAAGTCCTGAAATTACCGGATCTTGATGGTTTCCGACAATATGGCTACCGTCACGTAACTTGTTTCGATCTTTCGGTGGCGCTGATCGGCTCGGATTCAACAGAATGAGGTGCATGAGCGCACCGGAAGCCCGGGTGATCGAGCAGGTCGTGGACACCGCGCGTTATCCGCTGACCGATCCGGCGGGTGCGGGCTGGCGTGCGGCGGTTTCCCTGGTGCGCGCCGAATTGCGTCAGGACGGGTGCAGTGTCCTGCCCGATTTCCTCCGCCCCGAGCTGCGCGAGACCCTGCGCGCGGAGTGCGCGGCCGTCGCGCCGCTGGCGCACTACGACGTGGAACTGGTCAACGCCTACAACATCCCGCTCGACACCGACCTGCCCGATGGCCACCCTGGCAGGCTGATCATGGAGCGGGGCAACGCTTTCGTGGCCCGCGACCAGATCCCGGCCGAGACGATCATCCACCGCCTCTACGCCAGCGAGCTGTTCCAGCGGTTCGCCGCCGAGTGCTTCGAGCTCGACGCGCTCTACGAGTACGCCGACCCGCTCGCCGGGCTCTGCCTCAATGTGGTGTCCCCGGAGAAGGGGCACCCGTGGCACTTCGACACCAATGAATTCACCGTCAGCATGCTCACCCAGCAATCGCGCGGGGGTGGGGTGTTCGAATACTGCCCGAATATCCGGTCGGCGAAGTCGGAGAACCTCGACGACGTGGCCGCCGTGCTCACCGGTGAAGGGGAGCGGTTGATCAGCCGCCTTTCACTGCGGCCCGGCGATCTGCAGCTGTTCAAAGGCCGCTATTCGCTGCACCGGGTGACCCCCGTGCACGGCGACACCGCGCGCCATTCGGCGATCTTCGCCTACAGCGAGCGCCCCGGGGTGATCGGCAGCCTGGAACGGACCAGGCAGCTCTTCGGCCGGGTCCTGCCTGCACACCTGGCCGCCGCGGGCGCGGTACGAGGCGACGAACTCCTGGATTAGGAAGGCTGCGACATGGCGTCCCCTTCGGGGACGCGCGCTCGGCCGCTTTCAGGTGGCGGGGCGGGCCCACGAACACGCCAGACTTCGTCGGCGCGTTCGCGCACCCGACCCGCCCCCCCGGCCGAGCGGCGCGGCGCAGGACATCTGGAAGGGAACATAGGCGTGGACTTGGACCTGGACGAGACCGGAAAGACCGACTTCGACCTCATCTACACCCAGCCCGACCCGCGCGGCTACTTCGGCGTGCTGAGCGGGTTGGACTACCGCATCCCCGAACTGGCCAAACCGTACTTCTTGAAGCTCATTCAGGAGTTCCGGGAAGAGCGTCGCCGCACCGAGGCCACCGTGCTCGACATCGGGTGCTCGTACGGGATCAACGCGGCCCTCTTGCGCTGTGATTCCACGATGGACGAGATGGCCGCGCGGTACCGGTCGTCGGCCGGGCTGGACACCGACGCGCTCGCCGCGGTAGACCGCCGGTTCGTCGACCAGCGCGCGGGACTCGACGGTGTGCGGTTCGTCGGGTTCGACGCCTCCGAGTCCGCGCTGGCCTACGCGCGGGCGGCGGGCTTCGTCGACGACACCCTGCACGCCGACCTGGAGGCGACCGACCCGACCGAGGCGCAGCGCGCGGTGCTGGCCGGCGTCGACATCGTGGTGTCCACCGGCTGCGTCGGCTACGTCACCGAGCAGACGATCGGCCGGGTCGCCGAGGTCGGCAGGCCGTGGATGGCGCACTTCGTGTTGCGGATGTTCTCCTTCGCCCCCATCGCGGAGCGGCTGAGCGCGCTCGGCTACCGCACCGAGCGGGTCGACGGCGTGTTCAAGCAGCGCCGCTTCGCCTCGTCCGACGAGCGGGACCAGGTGATCGAGTCGCTCGCGGCGGCCGGAGTGGATCCGTCCGGGCTGGAGTCCGACGGCTGGCTCTACGCCCAACTTTTCGTATCGCGGCCTCGAGACACGCTCTAGCCCGCGAGTCCATCATGAGATACCCGATCATCCCTTCACGAGTTCGAGGTCGACAGTGAACAGCAGCCCGGAATGGTCTCCCCGCACCTTCGGCAATGAGGACCGGCTGCCCCGGGTCCCGCTGCCGACGCTCGCCGAGACGTGCGACCGGTTCCTGGAATGGTGCGGTCCGCTGCTGACCGCCGAGGAACTGGCCGAGACCGAGGCCGCCGTCGCGGCCTACCTCGCGCCGGACAGCGTCGCGCACGACCTGCACGCGGCGCTGGTCGAGTACGACCAGACCCCGGGCGTGCACAGCTGGCTCGACACATTTTGGCCGTCGCGCTACCTCGGCCGCCGCGTCCGCATCGCGCTCAACGCGAACTTCTTCTTCCTCTTCAAGGACTCCGGGGAGACCCAGACCGAGCGCGCGGCGGGTCTCATCGCGGGCGCCGTCGCCTACAAGCAGCTGCTCGATGAGGAGCGCGTCGCGCCGGTCATCCAGCGCGGCCAGGCGCTGTCGATGGAGCAGAACAAGTACCTCTTCTCGTCCACCCGGATCCCCGGCGACCCGCAGGACACGGTCCGCACCCCGTACAGCGACGAGTGGCCCGGACCGTCGACGGCGCGGCACATCGCGGTTCTGCGTGGCGGCAACATCTACCGGATGGACGTGCTGGGCGCCGACGGCGTGCCGCACTCCCTGGACGACCTGGCCGCGGGCCTCACCGAGATCGTCAAGTCGGCCGCCGTCCCCGCCGAGTCCCCGGTCGGCCACCTGACCACCATGGCTCGTGCCGAGTGGGCGGCCACCCGCGCGATCCTCGCCGAGTCGAACGCGGGCGCGCTCGACACGATCGAGACCGCGCTGTTCTGCGTGTGCCTGGAGGACATCGCGCCGTCGGGCGAGCAGGAGGCGTGCGACCAGCTGCTCTACGGCGACAACCGCTGGTTCGACAAGGCCGTGTCCCTGGTCGTCTTCGCCGACGGCAAGGCCGGGATCAATATCGAGCACCAAGGCCTCGACGGCACGACCATCCTCGCCTTCGTCGACGCCATCCTGAACTCCACGCCCGCGGAACACGCGGCCGCGTCGGGCGCGACGGCACAGGGCCTGCCCGCGATCGAACCCATCGAGTTCACCCTGACCGACGAGCTGCGCGAGACGATCAAGTCCGCGGGCGCCGAGTTCGCCCAGTACGCCGCCGACACCGCTTCCCAGACCGTGTCGTTCACCGACTTCGGTGCCACCCGCGCCAAGCAGCTCGGCATGTCGCCGGACGCCTTCGCCCAGCTGTCGTACCAGCTCGCGCACAAGCGCACCAAGGGTTTCGCCGGCGCCACCTACGAGTCGATCGCCACCCGCCAGTACAACCGCGGCCGCACCGAGGCGATGCGGGTCGTCACCCCGGAGGTCCTGGCGTTCCTGTCGGCCATGGAGGCCGACGACGTCGACGCCCGCCGCGCCGCTTTCCGCGCCGCCGCTGAGAAGCACGTCGCCCGGGCCAAGGAATGCCAGGCGGGCCAGGCGCCGGAGCAGCACCTCTGGGAACTCCAGCTGATCCAGAAGCGCCGCGGTCTGGGGGCACCTCTTGCCTTGTACGACACCCCCGGCTGGATCAAGATGCGCGACGACTACCTGAGCACCAGCTCGGCCCCGTCGACGAACATCACCTACTTCGGATTCGGCTCCACGAGCCCCCAGTGCATCGGCGTGGCCTACGTCCTGCTTCCGGACAGCCTCAACATCTACCTGAGCACCCCCATCCAGGTGGCCGCCGAGATGCACGCGTTCGCCGACAACCTCCGCGACGCGATCCAGGAGTTGCGGGAACTGCTCGGATAAGTGCTCAGCGGGTGAGCACTTTGGCGGGGAGTATTGGGCCCATGGACGAGCCCACCATCACCTGCCAGGACCCCGCCGAGTGGGAGGCGTGGCTGGCCGCCAACCACGCCTCCCACTCGAGCGTGTGGCTCAAGATCGCCAAGAAGGGCAGCGGCATCGCTTCGGTGACCATCACCGAGGCGCTCGACGGCGCCCTCTGCTTCGGCTGGATCGATGGCCAGCGCCGCTCGTTCGACGGTGATTACTACCTGCAGCGCTACTGCCGCCGCAGGCCCAAGGGTACGTGGTCACAGGTCAACGTGGCCAAGGTCGAGGCGCTGACCGCCGCGGGCCGGATGCGTCCAGGCGGCCTGGCCGAGGTCGAGGCGGCCAAGTCGGACGGCCGCTGGGCCGCCGCGTACGCCTCGCAGAAAGAGGCCACCGTCCCGGACGACCTCGCCGAGGCCCTTCGCCGCGATGAGCGGGCCGCCCGTGCGTTCGAGGCGCTGGACAAGACCAGTCGGTACGGGATCCTGCTCGACCTCATGAAGGCGAGAAACCCCGTCACGCGCGCCAACCGCATCGAACGCGCGGTCGCGGCTTTGGCCGCTCATCGGCTCACCCAATAGTCATCTGACCTCGGACAATCAAATCGGGAGGTGAACCTTCGCCAACGGCCAGAGTCCCGCGTCGCGTGTTGATGCAGGTGAGAGGGTTGACGGACCGGGGGGCGTAATGGACGATATGCGAACAAAGTGGTTTAGACCACTTTCCGGCTCGTTCTGTCGACGTGTCCCAGGTCGGTTCTCAAGCCGGCCGCGTCGGCCGAAACGGGTCGGTGTCACTCCCTTCGTCCCAAAGTGGAGGCCCGTCGTGAGCCCTGTTTCACGTAGGCGGCTATCGCAGTCGTTGCTGGTCGGTGTGGTCGGCCTTGTCGTTGTCGGATTGGTGCCCGCGGCGGGCGTCGCGCAGGCTCAGGTGAACTCGGCGCCGCCCGGTGTGGTGCCCGTGTTGCAGCAGTGGACTGGGGGAACAGGGCGGCTGGTGTTGTCGAACACGAGCCGCGTGGTCGTGCCGGTGGGCGCGTCGACCAAGTTGAAGGATCTAGCCACACAGGTAGCGGCCGACGTGGCCGAGATGACCACGTTGAACCCCGTTGTCTACACGGGGACGGCGGCGGCCGGTGACATCTCCCTCAAGGTCGACGCGGCGGCGAACTTCGGGTCGGCGAAGACGGAGTTGAAGCCTGAGGCGTACCGGCTCGTCGTCGGCACGAACGTCGAGATTGTCGGTGGCAGCGAAAAGGGCACCTACTACGGCTCGCGCAGTCTGCTGCAGGCCGTCGTGAGTTCGTCGGACGCGTTGAGCCTGCCGGTGGGCACCGCGGTGGACTACCCGGACTACGCGGTGCGTGGGTTCATGCTCGACGTGGGTCGTCGGTTCTTCTCCCCGCAGTACATCCAGGCCCAGCTGCGCTGGATGGGCTGGCTGAAGATGAACACCCTGCAGATCCACCTCAATGACAACGGGTTCGACTCGCATTGGGGCAACGACTGGTCGAAGACCCCGGCCGGGTTCCGGCTGGCGAGCACCAACCCGGCGTTCGCGGGGCTCGCCTCGACGGACGCCTACACCCGTGCCGACTGGGACGCGTTCGAGGCCACCGCGGCCAAGAACGCGATGACGATCATCCCGGAGATCGACTCGCCCGCGCACTCGCTGGCGTTCATCCACTTCAAGCCCGAGTTGGGGCTCAACAACGGCGACTCCGATCACCTCGACCTGAGCAAGCCCGCGACCACGACGTTCATGAAGAGCGTGTTCACCGAGTTCGTGCCGTGGTTCAAGGGCCCGACGGTCCACATCGGTATGGACGAGTACCCCTCGTCGCTGGAGACGCAGTACAAGGCGTACTTCAACACCATCGTTCCGCACGTGCGTGGCATGGGTAAGAGCGTCAACGCGTGGGGCAGCTTCTCCCACTTCCCCGCGGGCGGCGCGGGCTATGACCGCAACGTGGTGATGAACAGCTGGAACAACGGCTGGTACTCGCCGCAGGCCGCGATCGCCGACGGCTACAAGGTGATCAACTCCAACGACGGCCTGCTCTACGTCGTGCCGTTCGCGAACTACTACCACGGCCAAGGGCTCGACGGCAGCTACATCTACAACAGCTGGGCGCCGAACATCTTCGGTGGCTCCAGCAACCTGCCCGCACAGGACCCGAACCTGCTCGGCGCGATGCCGGCGGTCTGGAACGACCTCACCGCGGCGACCTACACCGAGTTGCAGGTGCATGGCCTGATCGAGAAGAGCTTCGCCGCGCTCGCCCAGAAGATGTGGTCGCCCACCAAGGGCGGGACGGACTACGCGGCCTTCCTCGCCAAGGTCGCGACGGTCGGCCAAGGCCCAGGCACGGGCTATCTGCCGGACACCGTGACGACCAACCGCACCCCCGGGGACCTCGCCTACAACCGTCCGGCGACGTCGTCGTCGAACGAGACGACCGGGCTCACCGCGGCGAACGCGGTGGATGGGTTCGCCTCCACTCGGTGGGCCAGCCAGTACACCGACAACCAGTGGATCCAGGTCGACCTCGGCAGCGCCAAGACGTTCACCTCAGCTCGTCTGAACTGGGAAGGCGCCTACGGCAAGGACTACGACATCCAGAGGTCCAACGACGGCACCACCTGGACCACCGTCGCGCAGCGCCGCGGTCGGACCACCGCGGGTCTTGACACCCTCACGTTCCCGGCCGCGACCGGTCGGTATGTGCGGATGCTGGGCATAGCCCGCGGCACGACGTTCGGGTACTCGCTGTACTCCTTCGAGGTGCTCGGTGGCGACCTGGCGCAGGGAAAGACGGCGACCGCGTCGTCGGTGGAGACGGTGAACTTCCCGGCGTCCAACGCCGTGGACGGCAGTGAGACCACTCGTTGGGCCAGCGGCTACACCAACAGCCAGTGGATCCGGGTCGACCTGGGCAGCTCGGCGACGTTCTCCTCGGTCGCTCTGAACTGGGAAGCCGCCTACGGCAGGGACTACGACATCCAGACGTCGAACGACGGCACGAACTGGACCACTGTGGCCCAGCGCCGTGGCCGGACCACCGCGGGTCTCGACACCCTCACCTTCCCGGCCGCCACGGCCCGGTACGTGCGGATGCTCGGCATCGCCCGCGGCACCAGCTACGGGTACTCGCTCTACTCGCTGAAGGTCCAGCCCTGACGCTCGGCTGTGGGGCCACCAACTGCCGATGGTGGTCCCACAGCCGGGTCGACTAATTTGTCGGCCCGCACAATTAGCCTGAACACATGCCCACAGATCTCCCGCCGAGCATCGGCAAGCCCGCCACCCGGGCCTTCGCCAACGCGGGCCTCACCACTGTCGAGGACTTCGCCAAGGTCACCGAGAAGGAAATCGCCGATCTCCACGGCGTCGGACCGAAAGCGATTGGCATCATCCGCGACTTGTTGGCGGCCCAAGGCCGCACTTTCGCCGACAACTGAAACAAGTCCGCCCCGAAACCCAGCCGGGTCTCGGGGCGGACTTGTGAGAATTACTCAGCGACGGGCGCCCGCAGGTCGGTTCCCATTCGTGTTCGCGGGCTTGGCGGCCGCCGTGAAATGCTTCTTGGCCTCTTCAAGCAGCGAGAACGCATTGGTGACCTGCTCGGAAACGCGAGTCTCGTAGTCCGTCGCCGCGGAGTGCTTCGCCGCGGCCTCGGTGGACTTCGTCTCGGCCTCGGCGAGCAGGGCCGCGGTCTTCTTCTCGACCGACTCCCGCAGCTCCTTGGTCTCCTTCTCGGCGAGCGCCCGCTGGGCCGAGGTCTCCTTGTCGGTGACCGCCCGCAGCGTGGAGGTCTCCTGCTCGGCCTCCGCCCGCAGCGCCGTCGTCTCCTTGACGACCGCGTCGCGCAGGGCGGTGGTCTCGTCCTCGATGGCGGCGCGCTTGGCCGCGATCTCGGTGTCCGCGTCCGCCATCTGCTCGGTGACCAGCGCGTTCGTCTCCGCCTGCAGCTTCTCGGCGTCCGCGACGAGCTTGGCGGCGCGCTTCTCGGCGGAGTCGAGGCGGGCGGTGATCTCGGTGTCGGCCTTGGCGGTGCGGTCGGCGAGGTCCTTCTCGATCTCCTCGGCGCGGCCGGCCAGGGTGGACTCCAGCTCGGCGGTCCGCTCGGCGAAGGCGGACTCGGCCTGCTCGGTGCGCGCGGCGAGGTCGGCCTCGGCTGCGGTGCGCTTGGCGATGAGTTCCTGCTCGGCCTGCTGGTCCGCGGCGAAGCGCTTGGCCTCGGCGTCGGTGTCGAGCTGGGCGCGGATGCGCGTGGCCTCGGCGTCGAGCTCGTCGCGGTTGGCCGTGGCGTCGTCGTAGAGCTGGGCGATGCGGGCCTCGTTGGCCTTGGACTGGCGCTCGATCTCCGCGCGCGAGTCGGCCATGAGCTTGGCGTGCTCGGCGGTCAGCGCGGTACGCATGCCCTCGTACTCCGCGTCGAGCTCCGCGCGGTTGCGCTTGTAGTCCGCCTCCAGCTGCTTGCCGCGCTCGATGGCGTCGGCGACGAGCTTGTCGTGCTTGGCCTTGAGGTTCGCGGCGTAGTCCTCGGCCGCGGCGCGGCGGCCCGCCGCGGCCTCGTCGGCGGCGCGGACGGTGTTGGCCGCGTAGTTGTCGGCCTTGCCGCGGGTCTGGCCCGCGTAGTCGTCGGCCGCGGCGCGCACACCGGCGCCGTGCGTGTCGGCCTCGGCCCGCACGCCCTGGGCGTAGTCGTCGGCCTGGCGCTTGAAGTCGGCGATCTCCTCGTTCGCCAGCTCCATCATCAGGCGGACGCGCTCGGTCATGCCCTCGGTGCTGTTGGGATTCGCGCTGATCCGGTTGAGCCGGGTCGTCGTTTCCAACAGTTGTTGCTGCAATGATCCGAGCGATTTCGTCAGCTCGGCGACCTTCGCTGACGCGTCGTCGCGGCCTTTCGCCGCATGGCGAAGGTCGTAGGTGAGGCGGGTGACCCGCTCGTTCACCTGACGCGGGTTGTACCCCCGCAGGACAGTGTCGAAGTGCGGGACCTTGTCAGCGGACTCAGCGTCACCAGAGGGCATTGCGCCACTTTAGTGGGTCCCCCGAACGTGTCGAATCCCGGTCCGGCAATTGGGGATGATTGTTTCGCCGCCAGTGCCCGACCTAGATCAGGTATATGACCTTCTTTCGGATTGGCTTGACCGCCCTGACCGTCTGTCTCGCCGCCGCCGGGCTCGCCGTGCCCGCCGCCGCGGAGGCTCCGTCCGGCTACGTCGTCATCTTGAAAGCCGGCTCAGCCGACGCGCTCGTCCATCGGCACGGTGGCGTCGTCGAACACCGCTATTCCGCTGTCCTGCAAGGGTTTTCGGCCCGGCTGACCGACAAACAGGCCCGGTCGCTCGCCGCCGACCCCGCCGTCGACTACCTCGTCGCCGACACCCCGGTGCGCGCACTCGGCGAGCAGCTCAACCCGCCGTGGGGCCTCGACCGGATTGATCAGCGCACGCTGCCGCTGGACTCGCGCTACCGGTATAACACCACGTCCCCGAATGTTCACACGTATGTCATAGACACTGGCGTGAAATCGACACACCAGGACTTCGGCGGCCGCGTGTCCGGCGGCTATGACTTCGTCGACAACGACACCGACCCCACTGACGGCAACGGCCACGGCACCTTCATCGCGGGCATTGTCGGCGGCAAGACCTATGGCGTCGCCAAGCAAGTCAAGATCGTTCCGGTGCGGGTGCTCAACAACTCCGGTTCGGGAACCATCGCCGGAGTGATCGCCGGTATCGACTGGGTGACCCGCAACGCGGTGAAGCCCGCCGTCGCCAACATGAGCCTGGGCGGCCCGGCGAACCAGGCCCTCGACGACGCGGTCCGCCGCTCGATCGCCGCGGGGATCACGTACTCGGTCCCGGCGGGCTCGTCGGCGAGCCTGGCGAGCAACTTCTCGCCCGCCCGCGTCGCCGAGGCGATCACGTCGGCGGCCATCGACCGCACCGACTGTGTATCGCGCAGTTCCAACTACGGGCCCGCGGTCGACCTCTACGCGCCGGGTGTGCTGATCACCGGACCGTGGATCACCTCGGACACCGCCACGATCACCATCACCGGCACGTCCTTCGCCGCCGCCCACGTCAGCGGCGGCGCGGCCCTCTACCTGGGGCTGAACCCGACCGCGACCCCAGCGAAGGTCCAAGCCGCGCTCGTGGCCTCGGCCAGTCCCGGCGTGTGCAACCTCCCGCCGAACAGTCCCAATCGGATCCTGTACACGGGCCCGTTCCTGGGCTGACCCGCACAGGCGGCTTCCCTCGCCGCGGCAAGGGAAGCCGCCGTTTGGGTGATGGATCTAGTCTCTCCTTTCCTATCCTGAAACGATTTCGGGCGGGCCCGCCGGTGCGCCCGCAAACTCAGGCTGTTCTTGGAAGGACCACGTCGTGCTCACAGGCGAGAAGCGCCGCCGCTGGCTGCCGCTTGTCGCCGTCGCCGTCCTCGTCGCGCCACCGACGTCAGCCACGGCCACGCCGGAGCCGCCGGTCATGCCGAGCGCCGCCGACCGGGGTCCGCTGGACGTCCCGCAGGCCATCGCCGAGTTCTGGGCCGCCTACCGCGGTGACGGCGACCTGCGCCGGGCGCTCGCCATGCTCGACTACCGGGTGCGCACCGCCGGGGTCGGCGGCGGCGAGTCAGTGCGCCGGGCCGCGCGGATTCTGCTCGCCACCCACGAGGGCCGGTTCCGCCGGGCCTGGGGCGAGCGATTACGCCTGCCGAACACCCCATCCCTCCATCAGCCGTTCGTCGACCGCGCCAAAGCCGAGTCGGACGCCGCGTTCGGCACCGCGCCCACCCGGCCCCGGCCCGTGACCGCAT
>DATLIA010000172.1:0-34037 GCA_035540215.1 Actinokineospora sp.
CGCGCACGCCGTCCCACTTGAACTCGTAGGCCCACAGCTCGTCGCCATCGTCCGACGGCAGCGACCCCGCGGTGGCCAGCATCGGCAGCAGCGTCGTCGGCAGCGGCTCCCAGTTCCCGCGCCGGGCGGGCTCGGAGCGGCGGACCATCCAGTCCTTGTCCGACTTGCCGCCGTGGAAGAACGTGTAGCGGCCATCGACCCGCTCGCCGTGGAAGATCACCGCCACCTCGCGGTCGCTCCACTTCAGCGTCTCGTAGGTGCCCTTGTCCCAGATGAACATCTTTCCGCCGCCGTACTCGCCGTGCGGGATCTCGCCGGAGAAGGTGGCGTACTCCATCGGGTGGTCCTCGGTGTGCACCGCGAGCCGGATGTCGCCCTGGTCCGGCGGCAGACCGCGGGGCACGGCCCAGGAGACGAGGACGCCGTCGCGCTCCAGGCGGACGTCCCAGTGCAGGCGGCTGGCGTGGTGCTCCTGGATGACGAACGTGTTGTTCTCGCCCTTGGGCAGGGCGTCGTCGTCGGGAATCGGCTCGGGGGTGCGCCGGGCGTCTCGCTTCCGGCGGTACTCGCCGAGTCCTGCCATGACCCATTGGTACCGGCGCGGGCGCCGCGATGCCACACAAAGCTATTGAAACGCTGTTACATAACAGTGTAATGTTGCGGTGTGGACACCATCGTGCTTAGTGACGCCAGTCGGATCATCGCCGGATCAGTGCTGCTCACCATCGTCGGCATCGAGTTCGGCGGCTGGTATCTGATGCGGATCGTGCGGGGAAAGGAGAAGCTGACGGAGTTCCAGCAGCGGTTCGCGCGGGCGGGGCACGCGCACGCTGGTGTGCTGGTGACGTTGGCGCTGGTCTGCCTCGTGCTCGCCGACGCCGCGGGGCTGACTGGCGCGTTGGGCTGGATCGCCCGGGTCGCCGTCCCGCTGGCCGCGTTGCTGATCTCCGGTGGGTTCTTCTTCTCATCGATGGGCCGGGGCGAGGTGACCCAGCCGAACAAGCTCATCGCGATGATCTGGACGGGCGCGCTGTCGTTGGCCGTCGGTGTCGTGTCGATCGGCTTGGGGCTGCTTACGGCAGCCAGTTGACCCTGCCGCGCAGCAGCGAATAGCCGACGAAGGCGACGAAGTCGAGCAGGGTGTGGGCGATCACGAGTGGCCAGAGGCGGTTTGTTCGTTGCCAGACTCGGCCGAAGACGAGGCCCATGATCACGTTGCCGATGAAGCCGCCGAAGCCTTGGTACAGGTGGTAGGAACCGCGCACTATCGCGGCGGTGACCAGTGACGTGTTCTCGCGGAAGCCGAGGTGGCGGAGTCGGCTGATCAGATAGCCGACTACGAGCATCTCCTCGGCCCAGGCGTTTCCCGCTGCCAGCAGTGTCAGGGCGATCGGGCGCCACCAGGTGTCGCCGAGGGTGGACGGCGCGACCGCCAGGTTGATGCCCATTGCGTGGGCGAGGAGGTACAGGCCAAGGCCGGGGACGCCGATCAGCGCCGCGAGACCGATGCCTGTCGCCGCGTCTCTGCCGGGCTTGGTCCGGTCTAGGCCGATTGCTGTTAGGCGCATGCCGGAGCGGTAGAGCAGGTAGGTGCCGAGCGCGCCCCAGGCGATCAGGCGGGTTACGCCCAGGAGTTGTTTGAGCAGGTCGATCAGGCCTGCTTTGGCTTGGGGGACGTTGATCGCGACTGTTTGGTCGGCGAGTCTGGTCGGCTGGAGCAGGGCGTCGACGAGTGAGAGCAGGCTGTAGAGGCCGGACAGGCCGAGGGTCACGGCGAAGACGATGACCAGTTCGGTCCAGACCATTCGGCGTTCGCCGGGGTCGGTCAGGTGGTCGCCTGGGTGTTCTGGGGCCAGCCAGGCTCGGAGGTTCGCCATCGGGGCAAGTTACCCGGCTTCGGCGCCCCTACTGCCGCGAAGCCAGAAAAGGGCAGCCGACGAGTCTGCGGAGTTCGGTGCCTAGTTCCGCGGCGGTGCTGACCGGGTGGGAGAAAGCCAGCCTGATGTCGTGGTCGGCGTCGATGGCCTCTACTCGTAGGCGTAGGCCGAACCGGTCCAGTCCTAGGGGCCGTACGTGGCCGCCGCGCAGTTCGTCAGGGAGGTGCCTGGCCAGTGCGCCGACTACGTCTGTGTGCGAGATCTCGAGGTGCCGCAGCCAGCCCGCCTCGTACTCGGCGAAGGGGTCTGGGGTGGCGTTGGCGAACTCGCTGATGACGATCGGGTGGGTGCTTTCGCCGTCGGCTAGGACCATGGTGGCGGGCTCTAGGCGCAAGAGTGCGCAGCCGTGGCCTACGTCTAGGAGGCGGGGGTCTGGGCGGTCCTCTGAGACTAGGACGGCCTGGTTTCGCGCTTCGTCGTCGCTCAGGGCGCGGAGCCAGCCGGTGATCCAGAGGAGTCCTCTGACCGGTTCGCGGAGGGGGACGGGGGCTTGGTCGGCGAGTTCGACCATGGTCGCGACCTCGCCGCGCGGGGCCTGCCAGGCGGCGCCGACCAGGGGGTGGTCGTCGCTGAGTACGACGCTGACGGTGCCGTCCGGGTGCACGTGATGCAGGACGGGGACGACCTTGTCCGACGCCGAGGGGTCCTCGCTGGCGGGTAGGAGGGTTGCGCGGCCGCCGTTGGCCGCCATGGTGCGGGCGCGTTCGGCCGGGTGTGGCGCCGGGGGGCGTGTGCTCATGGCTCAACCTCCTCAAGTTAGGCCACCCTAACTTCTCAGTCGCCGCTGTGGGAAGCCACACATCGGATATTCCACGAACTGGCTACAGTCGCCCCCGATCACCACCTGATCGGAGGACCTATGAGCGAGCCCGCGAGCGAATCAGTGTCACAGTCGGCGGTGAATCCACCGAGCGTGCGAGGTGGTCGCATGAACAAGCGTGAGGCTCCCGCACTGGAGCCCCCGACCGATACCCCCGCCATCACCGACCCGCACACGGCGTCGGCGTTGCGGGCCCTGCGTGCGCCGCTGCTGGGGCTGCCCGCCCTTGCGATGGTGTTCGGTGTGCCTGCCGTCTCGCTGGGTCTGGCGGGGGCCGGGTGGGTGCTGGTCGCGCTCCTCGGGATCGCGGCGGTGGCGTTTCTCATCGCGGCGGTGTTGACGTTCGTGATGATCGGGGCCTGGGTCGGGCCCGCGGCCAAGCTGCTTCGTGACCAGTCGTGGCGGGAGGCGACGGTCAAGGTCTACCGGCCGGGGCGTGGGCTGCCGAAGTCCAAGCTCGTCGTGCGTGACGGCGGCAAGACGCTCAATCTCGTGGCCAACGCGCTGCCGTGGGCAGCTCAGCAGGTGTTGGCGCGGACCGGGCGGATCTGGCTGGTCGGGCCGGACGAGAGCGGCTGGGCGGCGATCCGGTCGGCTGGGCTCGCGCTGCCGCTCGGGCAGGCCAAGGTGACCACCGAGGATGTCGCGAGCGGCTATCAGGTCAACGTCCTGCAGGACGACCCGGTCAAGGTGCCGCTGGCCGCCTCCGACGCCGTGTTGGTCCGGACGACGGCGACGCCGCGCAAGCGGTCGAAGAGCGACGTGATCCTGCCCGCCGTGCTGATGGTTTTCGCGGCGATCATGGCCGGGGATCTGTTCAGCCGCGACCTGCGGTCCGACCAGATCCCGCTGGCCATCGGCGTCGTCGTGGGCACGCTGGGGATCGCCGGGCTGCTGGCGTGGCGGATCGGCAAGCTGCGGTACTGGTCGACGGTGGACAAGCTGCTCGCGGCCGGGCCCTGGAAGTCCGTCCCGGTCACCGTGGACGGCGACACGCTGCGCGCCGAGGGCAAGACCGTCGCCCTGAGGCGCGGTGCCAAGGAACTGCGGGCCAACGCCGAGGCCACCGGACTGCTGTGGGTGGCCGGGCGGCCCAGCGGCAAAGTCGCCGTGGGCCTGCCCGGATACCCGTTCCTCAGCGTCGCCGAGTTCCGGGACTAGTTCCAGTCCGGGCCGCGCTTGGCCCACGACCACGCGTAGCGGGCGTCTTCGCTCTCGGTGCCCGCGTCGCCCAGTTCCAGGGGGCGGAAGGTGTCGATCATGACGGCGGTCTCGTCGAAGTAGTCCGCGCCGATCGACGCCTCCGCCGCGCCGGGCTGGGGGCCGTGGGTGAAGCCGCCGGGGTGCAGCGACAGCGACCCGATCTCGATGCCGGAGCCCTTGCGCGCCTCGTAGTTGCCGCCGACGTAGAACATCAGCTCGTCGGAGTCGACGTTGGCGTGGTTGTAGGGCACCGGGATCGACAGCGGGTGGTAGTCGACCTTGCGCGGGACGAACGAGCAGACCACGAAGTTCGGGCCCTCGAAGGTCTGGTGGACCGGCGGCGGCTGGTGCACGCGGCCGGTGATGGGCTCGAAGTCGCGGATGTTGAAGACCCACGGGTACAGGCAGCCGTCCCAGCCGACCACGTCGAACGGGTGGTTGGCGTAGGTGAACATCGTCATCCCGCCGCGGTGGCGGACCAGGACCTCGACATCTTCGCCGTCGACGAGCAGGGGCTCGGTCGGGCCGTGCTGGTCGCGCTCGCAGTAGGGCGCGTGCTCCAGGAACTGGCCCTTCTTCGACAGGTACCGCTTGGGCGGGCCGATGTGGCCGCTCGCCTCGACGGTCAGCAGGCGCAGCTCGTCGTCGGGGACGACGCGGTAGGTGGTCGAGGTCGGGATGACGAGGTAGTCGCCGTCCTCGATGCGCAGGGCGCCGTAGATCGTCTCGACGGTGCCGGTGCCGCCCTGGCAGTAGAGCAGTTCGTCGCCGACGGCGTTGCGGTAGAGCGGGCTGGGCTCGGAGGCCACGACGAAGCCGATGACCACGTCGGAGTTGCCCAGCAGCGTCCGCCTGCTGGTCACCGCGTTCGCGCCGGACCACTTGAGGTCCTGCGAGCGGAAGGCGCGGGGCTTGAGCGGGTGGTTGGCCACCAGCGGGCTCCGGAAGTCCGGATAGACCTCCGCGTTGACGATCGCGGTCGGCAGGTAGCGGTGGTAGAGCAGCGCGGAGTCCGACGAGAACCCCTCTACGCCCATGAGCTCTTCGGCGTAGAGCTTCCCCTCCGGCGAGCGGAACTGGGTGTGCCTCTTGGGTGGAATCTCCCCCACGCGGCGGTAGTGCGGCATTACTCCTCCGAGCGTCCTGCGGCGTTCGCTGTGCGGACATTTTTGTTCAGTTGCCGATACACTACTAGCGTGTCAGCCGTGTCAAGCGCCGTTCCTCTCCCAGCGCCCGGTCCCCGAGGCATTCCGCCGCTGTTCGCGCGGCTTGTCGACGACGCCGCTCTCTTCCCGCCGGGCAACGCCACCATGCCTGACGCGGTGCGTATGCACCTCGCCGGCCGCGACGGTGACCACGCGGGGGTGATGGGCGTCTTCTTGTGTCAGGCGTCCCGCCTCCCCGAGTTGATCACCGAGCTCATCAAGGCCAAGCCTGCCAAGCCGGTAGCGCTCTCGCTCGTCATCGACACCGGTCTGGGCGGCGTGCCCAAGGCCCTGTCGATCGTCGAGTCGCGAGCCGAGCTGCTGGCGCTGCGGATGGTCGAGATGCCCGCCCCCGCCGACGTCGACGACGTCTGGCTGGAGCGGGTCAACGAGTTCGTCCCAGAAGACGTCATCCGAGTGGTCGAACCGCGCCGCGGCGGCCCTGAGTGGCTCGAAGGCATCCGCCGGGTGGTCGAGCACGGCAGCTGGCCGAAGATCCGCTGCGGCGGCCTCAGCCACGAGCAGTTCCCCAGCGTCGACGAGATCGCCGACTTCCTGGCGGTCATCAGCGCGGGGGAGGCCTCGTTCAAGGCGACCGCGGGCCTGCACAACGCCGTGCGGCACGTCGACCACGAGACCGGGTTCACCCACCATGGGTTCCTGAACCTGCTGGTGGCCGTCGGGCGCCTGCTCTCCGGCGGCGACGTCCGCGCGGCACTGTCGATCACCGACGGCGCCGAGCTGGCCGAGGAGGCTAAGGGGCTGTCCGACCAGGCCGCCCACGCCGTCCGCGCGGTGTTCGGCTCATACGGATCGTGCTCGCTGTCCGAGCCGGTCGAGGACCTGGAAGGACTGGGACTGCTGTGACGAGCTGGATCGACGACCCCGCGTTCGCCGCCGACCACCCCTTCGGCCCCCAGACGCTTCCCTACGGCGTCCTGGACGGCCACGGGGTCGCGGTGCGCGTCGGCGACCACGCGCTGCCTCTGCGGCCCATCGCGGGCTCGTTCGGGGACCTGGCCGACCTGGTCGCCGCCGACTCGCTCAATCCGCTGCTGGCCGCCGGACGTCCGGCCTGGTCGTCGCTGCGGGCCCGGCTGACCGAGCTGGTGACCGCGACGGCGGCCCCGGACGGTGCCGTGCTGCTGCCGCTGGCCGAGGTGCGCAACGTCCTGCCGTTCACCGTGGGCGACTACGTCGACTTCTACTCGTCGCGTGACCACGCCGAGAACGTCGGCAAGATCTTCCGCCCCGACGGCGACGCGCTGTTCCCCAACTGGACCCACCTGCCGATCGGCTACCACGGCCGCGCGGGCACCGTGGTGGTGTCGGGGACGGACGTCGTGCGTCCGCACGGCCAGCGCAAGGGCCCGAACGACCCGGCGCCGGTGTTCGGCCCGAGTGTCCGGCTGGACATCGAGGCCGAGATCGGCTTCGTCTGCGGCGGACCTGTCGCGGGTCAGGTGTCGGTGTCGTCAGCGCCGGACCACATCTTCGGCGTCACCATGGTCAACGACTGGTCGGCGCGCGACATCCAGGCCTGGGAGTACGTGCCGCTCGGCCCGTTTCTCGGCAAGTCGTTCGCCACATCCATCGGCGCCTGGATCACCCCGCTGGAGGCCTTCGCCGCGGCCCGCGTCGATGTGCCCACGCCGGACCACGCGCGGCTGGACTACCTCGTCGAGGACCAGCCCTGGGGTCTTGACCTGCGGCTGGAGGTCGACTGGAACGGGACGGTGGTGTCTCGGCCGCCGTTCGCCAGAATGTTCTATTCCTGCGCGCAGCAGCTCGCCCACATGACGGTCAACGGCGCCACCGTGCGGCCGGGTGACCTGTTCGCGTCCGGCACGGTGTCGGGCCCGGAGAAGGACCAGCGCGGCTCGTTCCTCGAACTGAGCTGGGGCGGCAAGGAGCCGATCACCCTGGAGGACGGCACCGAGCGCACGTTCCTGGAGGACGGCGACACGGTGTCGATCACGGCCACCGCGCCGGGCCCGGATGGTTCGGTTGTCGGCCTGTCGGCTGTCGTCGGCACCATCGTGAAGGCGGCGTAGATGCCCGGGATCAGGTCGGCGGGCCCGATCGCCAGGCCCGCGGGCGCGGCGAAGGAAAGCTCGCTGACCCTCGACCGCGGCCTGGCACTGCTGCAGGCCGTCGCCGACTCGGACACCGAAGCCCCGACGATCAGCGATCTCGCGAACGCCATCGGTGCCAGCCGGGCGGCGGTGTACCGGCTGCTGGTGCCGCTGCAGGCCCGTGGGCTGGTCCGGCGGGAGGGTTCGCGGGTCCGGCTTGGTCTCGGGCTGCTGCAGTTGGCGGCCAAGGTCGCTCCGCAATTGCGAATCGCGGCTTTGCCCGCTTTGCGCGCGTTGGCGGAAGACGTTGGTGCTACGGCACATCTGACGGTCGCCGACGGCGATGAAGCCCAGGCGGTCGCGGTTGTAGAGCCGTCATGGACGGCCTATCACGTGGCATATCGAGTCGGCACCCGCCATGCCCTGCATAAGGGCGCGTCCGGCAAGGCCATTGGGTTGCGGTCGGACGAGCAGGGCTGGGTCGGCTCGATGGGCGAGTTGCAGGCGGGCGCTTTCGGAATAGCGGCACCGGTTCTTGGGGTCGCGGGTCTGAGGGCGAGCGTCGGCGTGGTGACTTTCGAGCCACTGGACGGTATGACGGTCGGCCCCAAGGTCATCGCTGCGGCGGCAGCGGTGGCCGACGCGTTGCGCTGATTTCGCCGACCGAAACGACTAATGCGATGGGGTGGACCCACCCCGGAACAGGCGCGCGTTGAGCCTGCTTTCCCTACTGTGTCAGGAATGGGAGAGCGATTCCGCGCGGTTGCGCACGAACTTGGCGTGATGCTGAAGGAACAACGCGACGCGGCGGGCCTGAGCCTGGTCCGGTTGAGCGCCAAGGTCGGCCACCCCGTTGCGACCTTGCACCGTATGGAAACCGGCGAACGGACCGTGACCTCAGAGGTCGAGGTAGTCCACTACCTCGCCGCCTGTGGCGCGAGCCACGTCGAACTCAAGCGGCTGGCGGAGTTCTGCCGGGAGTCAGGGCATCAGCGCGGACATTGGGTGGTGCCAAGCAGTCAGTGGATCTCCGACTCCCTCAGGTCGCTTGTGTTTCACGAATCGACCGCAAATCGTTCGGTGAGTTATGAGAGCGAGATCATTCCTGGGCTGCTGCAAACCGAGCCCTATATGCGCACGTTCTTCGCGCACTGGGACCTGTCCGCGGACGAGATGGACGCGCTCGTCCGCGCGCGGATCGAGCGTCAGCGGGTCCTGTTCCGCAATAATCCCGCGAAGTACACCTTCTTCGTGCACGAGCGTGCCCTCCACCTTGAGATCGGCGATTTTCGGATCATGGCCGAGCAGATGCTGGCCATGATGTTCTTCGCCGACCAGTGGAATATCGAGGTCCGAATCGTCCCATCCGCTGCCCGTCAGCGAGGATTGTTCGGCGGGTCATTCAAGTACCACGGTTACAAGCGGTTCAAGCCGTTGGTCTATATGGACGCGCCGATGGGCGGCGTGTTCTTTGAGGACGAAAGGTACGTCGAACGCGTCCGCGCCCTCGTTCCGAAGATCGCGGATGTCGCTCTGGAGGCGCGAGAATCCCGTGACTTCGTCGCCAAGCTGGCCGACAAGTACGACCGATCGGAAGGCGGCTGGGATGATGCGTGGCGGGTGGCCCAACATCAGCTATAGCAACAATCCCCAGGGTAGTTGCGTCGAAGTCCTGCTCACCGGTCACGCCGCGGCCGTCCGTGATTCCAAGAACGCGGACGGCCCTGCCATCACCCTCGCCACCCGTTCCTGGGCGGTGTTCGTCACCTCGCTGACCTCCTAGCCTGTCTCCTCAGCCCGGCCCCAGGGGAACCGAACTCGCGAGTCGACCGTCTGACTCGCGATTTCGCGACACCACCCACTGGGGAGACCATGAAGCTGACTCACGCCCTAGCCACTTTCGCCGTTCTCCTGAGCGCGACAGCGTGTGGGGACAGCGTCCCCGGCGATCCCACGGCAGGTCCGTCCACAGCGGACAAGCCGACGGCCACCGCCAAGCCGACGGCTACCAGGCCGACCCGTTCGACCACGACGACCACCGCTGGATCAGGCGCGCCTGTCGATGGCGCGACGAAGCCCGGGGCCAAGCTCAAGCTCGGCGAACCCGCGCGGGTGCCGATCTCGTCGGATAGTCCGGTCCTGGTCGAGCTGACGGTCCTCACGATCACCAAGGGCGACCCGGCCGACGTCGCCGGACTCAAACTGGCCGAAGTCGACGCGGGCAAGGTGCCGTACTACGTCACGTCGCGGGTGAAGAACCTCGACGGCGGCGAACACTTCGGGGCCGCGCTCGTCGGGATCCGTGGCGTCCAGCCCAATGGCGTGGCCGCGGGCATGGTGATCACCATGAGGGACTTCGCCAAGTGCGACACCGTCATCGCGCCAAGGGAGTTCAACCACGCGGGCGCCACGTTCGTGACCTGCGATATCGCACTCGTCGATCCCGCGTCGTCGGTGACATCGGTCGACTTCAACCTGCGTCCGCTCTACGAAGACAAGCCGCTCACCTGGTCGTGATCGCCTGGTAGGCGGCAAAGAGGGCGAACACCGCGAACACCACACCCGCGCCGAGTCCGACCCACACCGGCTCGGCGTAGCGGGCGCAGGCTGAACGAGTCGCTGATCTGGCGGCCCTGACCTGGGAACCGGACTCGCGAGGCGATCGTCCGACTAGCGATCTCGCGACACGCGACCCCTGGGGAGACCATAAAGCTGACCCACGCCCTAGCCACTTTCGCCGTTCTCTTGAGCGCGACCGCGTGTGGGGGCCGCATCTCCGGTGATCCCAAGCCGGGTCGGTCCACAGCGAACACGTCCACGGCCACCACCAAGCCGACGACCACCAAGCCGACCCGTTCGACCACGACGACCACCACTGGATCAATCGCGCCTGTCGATGGCGCGACGAAGCCCGGGGCCAAGCTCAAGCTCGGCGAACCCGCCCAGGTTCCCATCGCCGCCAACAGCCCGGTGCTGATCGAGCTCACCGCCCTGACGATCACCAAGGGCGACCCGGCCGACCTTGCCGAACTCAAGCTCACCGATCCCGACGCGCAGGGCAAGGTGCCGTACTACCTCAAGCTCCGGGTGAAGAACCTCGACGGCGGCAGGCACTCCGGCAGCTCTCTCACCGCCATCCGGGGACTGCAGCCCAACGGCAGGCGCGGTGCGTCGGTGATCATCATGTCGGACTTCGCCAAGTGCGACACCGTGACGCCCTCCACTGAGTTCAACAAGGCGGGCGCCGTCTACGAGACCTGCGAGATCGTCCTGGTCGACCCGACGTCTTCCGTCACCGCCGTCGCCTACGCGCAGCGGCCGTCCTATACCGAAGAGCCGGTCACCTGGTCCTAAGCGAATCGCTGGTCACTCGATCGGGTGGATGTTGGTTTGGGCAGGTCAGGGGCCTGTTCGTGTCGGTAGTATGAACATATGTGCGAAACCTCAGTCGTCGGATCGGACCTTGACATCGCCTCGATGGGCGCTGTCGAGGCGCTTGACGTGCTGCGGCGGATCGAGCGGCAGCGGGCGGCGTCGGACGCGGTCGCGGTGCGGGTGCTGGCCAGGATGGCGGAGTTGCGGCCGGATCGGGACGCGGGTGGGCACCGCTTCGCGGGGGCCGAGGTCGGCGCGGCCCTGAACTGGACGCCCGCGCAGGCCGCGTCCCGGGTCGCGGTGGCGGCGCGGTTGGTGACTCGGTTGCCGGACACGGTGCGAGCGCTGGCCGATGGGGTGATCGATCTGCCGAAGGCGACCTTCCTGGCCGACGTCACGTCCACAATGGATGACGAACCCGCGGCGGAGTTGGAGCGGTGGATCCTGGACCGTGTCGAGCACAAGACGATTGAGCGGTGGCGGCAGGCGTTGCGCGGCAAGAAGGACCGGCTCGACCCTGCGGGTGCCGACCGCCGCCGGGAGCGGCGCCGCTTGGAGCGCCGGGTCGATGTCTACGCCGCTGATGACGGGATGGCGCACCTCGATGTCTATGACACGGGGGAACGGATGCGCGCGGTGTACCTGGTGTTGGATCGGATGGCGCGGACCGCGCGAGCGCAGGGGTCGACTGAGCCGCTGGGTGCGTTGCGGGCGGACGCGCTGTTCGATGTGGTGTTCGGTGTTGGGTCGCAGCGGGCGGTGACTGTCGAGTTGCAGGTGGCGGTGCCGTACACGGTGCTGCTGGGCGCGCATATCGGCGGCGTGTTGGAGGGTTACGGGCCGGTGTCGAACATCGCGGTCAAGGAGTTGGTCACCGACTTCGGCACGTCGTGGCGGCGGGTGGTGACCGACCCGTTCGGCAAGGTCCTGGAAGTCAGCCAACGCCGCCATCCCGGTGCGGACCTGGCCCGGCACATCCGGTTGCGGGACCGCACGTGCCGCTTCCCTGGGTGCCATCGCTCGGCGGTGTCCTGCGAGTTGGACCACACGGTCGAGCACGGCCGCGGGGGTATGACCGAGCACGGAAATTTGGCCTGCTTGTGTTTGCTGCACCACAAGGTCAAAGACCAGCCGGGCTGGTCGGTCCGCCAACCCGAACCCGGGCGGCTGGTGTGGACCACCCCCACCGGTGAACAGCACACCGTCACACCGGACCCACTCATCCACTTCGACGAAGAGGAATCTCGGGTGGAGGACGAATCGCCGTCCCTCGAATCCGTCACCCGGGTCCCACGGATCAGCGGCGGCGATCACTCGCCTCGGGCGGAGGTCGGATCGGCTCCCGCGTGTGTACCCGAACCGAGATCGGAGCGGTTGCCGGACCTCGCGCCCTTCTGACCGCTGGTCTCCGCCATCTGTTCGCGCGCGATTGGAGGTCCGGCTCGCCTACGCGATCGCCTGCCAGGCCGCCAGTCCGGCGAAGGCCACGAACACCAGGCCGGCCACCCGCTGGATCAGGTGCGGCTTGATCCGCTCGGCGATCTTCTTGCCGATCAGCACGGCGATCCCCGCGACCGACACCAACGCCAGCCACGCGCCCAGGCCGACCCATACCGGCTCCGCGTAACGCGCGCTCAGGCCTGCCGTGGCGATCTGGGACGCGTCCCCCCACTCCGCCGCGAACAGGACCCCGAACGACGTCAGCGCCGCCCGCCAGAACGACACCGCCACCGTCGGACCTGCCTCGTCGACCGTGTCCTCATGCGTCGAGAAGCCCTCGCGCAGCAACAGCACCGCGCCGATGGCGAACAGCAGAGCGACGACGCCCGCGACCACTCGTTCGGGTAACAACGTGAGCACTCCGCCGAAGGCCGCGGCGATCACGCACTGCACGGCGAAGGCCGCGCTCACCCCGGCGAACACCGGCAGGGCGCGGTAGCGCGTGGTCAGGATGAGCGTCGCCACCAGGGTCTTGTCGGGCAGCTCCACGACGAAGACCAGGGCGAACGCCGACAGAAAAGCGACGAGTGCGGTTCCCACGACCAACCCTAACCAGGACCTAGGTCCCGGGCCGGTAGGACCGGGGCGGGTGGCGTCCAGGGTCACACTGAAACAGGCTGGTCTGCGTGGACGTACTCGACCTGGCACGGTGGCAATTCGGGATCACCACCGTCTACCACTTCCTCATGGTCCCGCTGACGATCGGCCTGTCCGTCCTCGTCGCGGGGATGCAGACGGCGTGGGTGCGCACCGGCGACACCAAGTACCTGCGCATGACGAAGTTCTGGGGCAAGCTCCTGCTGATCAACTTCGCCATGGGCGTGGTGACCGGCATCGTGCAGGAGTTCCAGTTCGGGATGTCCTGGAGCGAGTACTCCCGCTTCGTCGGCGACGTGTTCGGCGCGCCGCTGGCGATGGAGGGCCTGGTCGCGTTCTTCGTCGAGTCGACCTTCCTCGGCCTCTGGATCTTCGGGTGGGACCGGCTGTCGAAACGCGTGCACCTGGCGTGCGCGTGGGCGTTCAGCCTCGCGACCATCGCCTCCGCCTACTTCATCCTGGCCGCCAACTCCTGGATGCAGCACCCGGTCGGCGTCGAGCTGGTCGACGGGCGACCGCGGCTGACCTCGATCTGGGCCGTGCTGGGCAACAACACCGCGCTCACCGCCGCCCCTCACACGGTCGCGGGCTGCTTCGCCGTCGCTGGGGCGTTTCTGGTGGGGATCGGGGCGTGGCACCTGTGGCGGAACCGGGGCGACCAGCCGGTGTGGCGGGCGTCGGTGAAGCTCGGCGGCTGGGTCGGGATCGCGGCGTTCGCGCTGCTCGCGGGCACCGGGGACCTGCAGGCGAAGCTGATGTTCGAGCAGCAGCCGATGAAGATGGCCGCCGCCGAGGCGCTGTGCCACACCGAGTCGCCCGCCGGGTTCTCGATCTTCGCCGTCGGTGACGTCGCCCGGCCGGACTGCGAGAACGTCAAGTCGATCACCGTGCCCGCGCTGCTGTCCTTCCTGGCGCACAACGACTTCACCACCGAGGTGCGCGGCATCACCGAACTGGTCGACGAGTACCAAGCCAAGTACGGCACCAACTACCCGGTCGACGAACGGCTCGGCGAGCTGTCCGGCAAGCCGATCGACTACGTGCCGATGCTCCCGGTCACCTACTGGGGCTTCCGCCTGATGATCGGCCTCGGCGCACTGTCGGCCATGGTCGGCATGGCCGTGCTCTGGTTGACCCGCAAGGGAAGGCTGCCGCGCGGACGGTGGTTCCCCCGCCTGGCTTTGCTGGGCATCGCGTTGCCGTTCGCGGCGAACAGCGCGGGCTGGATCTTCACCGAGATGGGCCGCCAGCCGTTCGTCGTGGCGCCCAATCCGTCCGGTGTGGACGGTGTGTGGCTGTTCACCGCGCGCGGGGTGTCGGGGCTCGCCGTGGGTGAGGTGCTGACGTCACTGATCGTGTTGACACTGGTCTACGGCGCGCTGGCCGTGGTCGAGGTGTATCTGCTGACCCGGTACGTGCGCGGCGGGGTGGCCGCCGTCATGCCGGAGAAGACCGACGAACCGGGCGACACGCTCGCGTTCGCGTACTGAGCGTCCTGAAATACTGAGGAGCGGGGAAATGGATCTCGCGGTCGTCTGGTTCTGTGTGATCGCCCTGCTCTGGCTGGGCTACCTGTTCCTGGAGGGCTTCGACTTCGGCGTCGGCATGCTGCTGCCGGTCCTGGCCAAGGACGACACCGAGCGCCGCGTCATGATCAACACGATCGGGCCGGTGTGGGACGGCAACGAGGTCTGGGTGATCGTCGCGATCGGCGCCACCTTCGCCGCCTTCCCCGGCTGGTACGCCGCCCTGCTCAGCGGCGCGTACCTGCCGCTGCTGGTCGTGCTCGTCGGCCTGATCGGCCGCGGCGTGGCGTTCGAGTACCGCGGCAAGGTCGACGCGGACCGCTGGCGGCGGCGCTGGGACCGGGTGATCGTCACGGGCTCGTGGATCGCCGCGCTGGGCTTCGGCCTGCTCATCGCCACGACGGTCTTCGGGCTCCCGCTGGACGCCAACGGCAACCGGGTCGGCTCGGTGTTCGCCGCCGTCCGCTGGGAGACCGTGCTCGGCGCGCTGGCGCTGGCCGGGTTCGCGCTGGTCCATGGCGCGGTGTTCCTGTCACTCAAGACGGACGGCGACATTCGGCTGCGGGCGCGGCGGCTCGCGGCAAGGATCGGGCCGTACGCGCTGCTGCCGCTGCTCGGATTGCTGGTGTGGGCGCAGGTCGAGTCGGGCGCCGTGTGGACCTGGGTGGCCGTGGGGTTGGCGGTCATCGCCGCGACGCTGGCCTTCGAGCGGATCGACCGCGGCCGGGAGGGGCAGGCGTTCGCGGCGCTGGGCGTGGTGATCGCGGCGTCGGTGGTCGCGTTGTTCGGCGCGCTGTACCCGAACGTACTTCCATCCACTTTGGACTCTGAGTTCTCGCTGACTGTCGCGGGAACGGCGTCGAGCCCGTACACGCTGGGCGTGATGAGCTGGGTCGCGCTGTTCGGCACGCCCGCCGTGCTGGTCTACCAGGGCTGGACGTACTGGGTATTCCGCAAGCGGGTCAGCACCGCGCACATCCCGGCGGTGCACGCCCCATGAAGGAACTGCGCCTCCTCTCACCGTCGGCCCGACGCGCGTTGGTCCTCTGTGGACTCCTCGCGGTCGCGTCCGCCGTCGCGGCCGTCGGGCAGGCGTGGGCGCTCGCCGCGGCGATCACCGGGTCGGCCGCGCTGGGCTGGCTCGCGGTCGCGGTGATCACGCGGGGCCTGCTCGCTTGGGCGACACAGGTCGTGGCGGCCCGGGCGGCGGCGGGGGCGAAGGCCGAACTGCGCGCTGTGCTGCTCGACCGGGCCGTGGGGGCGGGCCCGGAGTGGATCACCGCGCGCGGTCCCGGTGAGCTGACCGCGTTGGCCACCAGGGGACTCGACGCGCTCGACGCCTACTTCGGGACGTTCCTGCCCGCCCTGGTCACGGCCGCGGTGACGCCGCTGGGCGTCGGCGCGGTGATCCTCTTCGTGGACTGGCCGTCGGCCGTGGTCGTCGCGCTGACCGTCCCGCTGATCCCGCTGTTCGCCATCCTCATCGGGCGCTACACCGACGACCGGGTCGCGGGCGCGGCTGCGGCGAACGAGCGACTGTCGGGTCACCTGTTGGAGCTGGTCCGGGTACTGCCGGTGCTCACCGCGTTCGGCCGGGCGCGCGCCCAGGCCGAGGCGGTTCGGCGGTCGTCGGACGCGCATCGCCGGCGGACGCTCGGTGTCCTGCGGGTCGCGTTCACCTCGGCGCTCGCGCTGGAGCTGATCGCGACGCTGTCGGTGGCGCTGGTCGCGGTGGTCATCGGCCTGCGGCTGGTGTCGGGGGACTTGCCGCTGGTGGTGGGCCTGTTCGTGCTGATCGTGGTGCCCGAGTGCTACCTGCCGCTGCGCGCGGCGGGCGCGGCGCACCACGCGGCGGCCGATGGGATGGAGGCGGTCCGGCGGGTGGTCGAGGTGCCGCAGGCACCGCCCGCAGGGGGTCGGGCGGTGCCGGACTTCGCCGAGCTGCGGGTCGCTGACCTGCGCGTATGGCGCCGTGATGGATTCGCGCCGGACGGGGTGTCGCTGACCATTCAGCGCGGTGAGGTCGTGCGGCTGGACTCGCCGAGCGGCAGCGGGAAGTCGACGCTGCTTGCGGTCCTGCTCGGCTTCGTGCCGCCGACCTCGGGGGAGGTGCTGGTGGACGGGGTTCCGCTGGGCGAGCTCGATCCGGACGCGTGGCGGGAGCTGGTGGCGTGGGTGCCGCAGCGGCCGACGTTCGCGGAGTCGAGGGTGGCCGACGAGGTCGGGCCGCACGACCACGCGTTGGCGGTCGACCTCGCCGCCGATCACCTGCTGGACCGCCGTGTCGAGGATCTGTCGGCCGGGGAACGTCAGCGGGTCGCGCTGCTGCGGGCGCTGTCACGGCCGGGTGTGCGGATGCTGTTGCTCGACGAGCCGACCGCGCACCTCGATCCCGCGACGGCCGCGCAGGTGATGCGGGTGGTCGAGCGGGTGGCCGCGAACGGGGTCGCGGTCGTGCTGGCGACCCACCGCGGAGTCGATCCGGTGGTGGCCGAGGCCGGTGCCGGTGCCGTGGTGGAGGTCGCGGCCGACCGGGATGGCACGGGGTCGTCGCTGCGGACCTTGCTGACGCGGCGGACGCTCGGGGGCGCGGCTTTGGGGGCGGCCGCGGTTGTGTGTGGGATCGCGCTGACAGCGCTGTCGGCGTGGCTGATCGCGCGGGCGGCCCAGCAGCCGCCGATCCTTGCGCTGTCGGTGGCTGTGGTCGGGGTGCGGACGTTCGGGCTGGCCCGGGCGAGCCTGCGCTACGTGGAGCGGCTGGTGACCCACGACGCGGCGTTCCGGGCGGCGACGGAGTCGCGGGTCCGCTTGTGGTCGATTTTGGTGGCCCGGGGGCCTGCGCGCCTGCCTCGCGGAGATGAGGGGCAGCGCAGGCTGGTCGATGACGTCGACCAGGTCCGCGACCTGACACCTCGGGTGCTGGTTCCGCCGGTCATCGTCGCCGCCGTCGTGCTCGCCGCGATCGCTGTGCAGACAGCGATCCTGCCGGTCGCGGGGTTGGTCCTCGCGGCGGCCGTGGCTATCGCGTGCGTCGGTGGGCCCGCGGTCACGCTGCTCGCCGAGCGTCGGGCGACCGCGCGGCTGGCCGAGGGAAGGCGAGGGCTCGTGGCCGGTGTCCTGACCCTGCTCGACGGCGCGGCCGATCTGACCGCTTTCGGCCGTGACAAGCGTTTGCGCACTGCCTTGGCCAGCAGTGACGCTGATCTGACCGCCCGCGCCAGGCGGCAGGCGTTCGGCGCGGGCGCCGGGACCGCGTTGATCACCGTGGCACTCGGTCTCGCGGCGGCCGTGAGCGTTGGTCTAGCCGGTGGACTCCCGTCGGTGCTGGTGCCGGTGGTCGCGCTGGTTCCGCTGGCCCTGGCCGACGCCGTCGTACTGTTGCCGCCTGCCTTGAGCCACCTCGCTCCGCTGCGTGCCGCGCACCGCCGCACGACAGCGTGGACGATCGAGCCCACTGCCGAGGTCGGGACGGGCGCGGGCTGCCGGATCATCGGCGATGTCCGCTGGCCCGGCGCCGGGACGCCGACGCTGCGCGGTGTCGATCTGGAGCTGCCCGCCGGGGCGAAGGTCGCGGTCGTCGGTCCGTCCGGGTCCGGGAAGTCCACCCTCCTCAGCGCGCTGCTCGGGTTTCTCGCGGCAGGGCACGTGAGCAGGCCGCCGACGGTCGCGTGGTGCCCGCAGGACCCGATGCTCATCGCGAGCACCGTCCGGCAGAACCTGCTTCTCGCCGCGCCCGAGGCCACCGACGCCGAACTGGTCGCCGCGCTGCGCCAGGTCCGCCTGCCCGACCTGCTCGACGCCCAGGCCAAGACGCTGTCGGGCGGCGAGGCGCAGCGGGTCGCACTCGCCCGCGCCCTGCTGGCCGACGCCGACCTGCTCCTGCTCGACGAGCCGACCGCGCACCTGGACAAGGCGACCGCCGAGGCCGTCCTGGCCGTCGTCCACGAGGTCAGGGCGACGGTCGTGCACGTGACCCACGTGCCTGCGGAAGCGGCCATGGCGGAGCTGGTGGTCGAGGTGGCCGAAGGCCGGGTCCGGACCAGCGTGGCGGCCTAGAGTTGACCACAACCATGGATCCGTCACTCGCCGCGCGCACCCTCACCGCGTCCACCGAGATCGCCACGGCGGCGCTCGCCGAGGCCGACCCGGAGGTCGTGCTCGACCTCGTCGTGCGCAGTGCCGCCGCGCTCGCCGAAGCCGACCTCGGCCTGCTGATGGCCCGCGCCGTCGACGGGTCGCTGACCGTCGAGGCCGCGCACGGCTCGCGGGAGCCCATCGGCCTAGTGCTATCCGCCCGCTCCTCAGCGGCGCGGGTCGCGCGCGCGGGCGTGCCGATCGTCGCCGACGACGTCACCACCGACCCGCGGACCGCGCCGTATGTGCCCCGTGAGCTGCGCGGATACGGCCCGTTCGCGGCGGCCCCGTTCGGCACCCGCGAACGCAGGCTCGGCGCGCTCACCGTCTACCGGCGCAAAGGCGGTGCGCCCTTCACCCCGGCCACGGTCGACGTCCTGACCGCGTTCGCCGCGCAGGCCGGGATCGTCCTTGCCTTGGCCGAAGGGGCGACCGCCCGCCAGCGCGTCGACCTCTACGAGGAGCGCGAACGGATCGCGCGCGACCTGCACGACGTGATCATCCAGCGCCTCTACGCCGCCGGGATGCAGCTCGACCTGCTGGCCCGCCGCCCGTCCCGCAAGCTCGCCAAGGCCGACGCCACCCGCCTCGCCGACGCCGTCGACCAGCTCGACGCCGCCATCGCCGATGTCCGGGCGGTTGTGCGGACCCTGCGCCAGCCCGACCCGGAACCGCCCACAGCGCTCACCGAGTCGGTGCGCGGCGAGGTCGAGACCGCGCGCGAGCTGCTCGGCTTCGCCCCCAGCCTGGACATCGCGGGCGAGGTCGACGCCGTTCCCGCCGCCGTCGCCGACAACACCCGCGCCGCCCTCCGCGAGGCCCTGTCCAACGTCGTGCGCCATGCGGGCGCCCTCCGCGTCGCGGTCCACCTCCGCCGCGAGGGCGACCAGCTCCGCCTGACCGTGGCGGACGACGGCTGCGGGATTCCGGAGGGCGTGACCCAGCGGGGTCTGAAGAACCTGAAGGAACGTGCCGAGCAGGCGGGCGGCACGTGCGCGGTGCGCTCGTCGCCAAGATCCGGCACGACGGTGACCTGGGAAGTGCCTGTGGAATGATGCCGCGGTCACCGAACTGGGGAGTGCGGTCATGTTCTATCTCGGCGGAGCCGCCGGATTCGCGATTCTGGCTCTTTGGATCTTCTGCGTAGTCGACGTGTTGACGACCGTCGACGGCGCTCACCGCAACCTGCCGAAGATCGGCTGGCTGCTGCTCGTGCTGCTGTTCCCGCTGGTCGGGTCGATCGCCTGGCTCGTCGCGGGCCGCCCGTACCAGGCGGCGCGGACCTACTCGGCCTACGAGCGCGCGACGCCGCGCTATCCCGAGTACGACCGCCCCGGCCGCTTCGCCGCGACCAGCGCCGACGATGACGACGAGTTCCTGCGTCGCTGCCGCGAACGCGCCGAGGAACAGCGCCGCAAGGGCCGCGAGGGAAGCTAGGTCGGTCGCCGTGCCACCCAGGCAACTGTGCTGACTGGCAGCGCAATGGGCATAGCGAGAGCTGGATTGGTCTAGGTCGGTCGCCGTGCCACCCAAGCCACTGTGCTGACTGGCAGCGCAATGGGCATAGCGAGAGCTGGTTTGGACTAAGTCGGTCGCCGCGCGACCCAAGCCACTGCCTGGGTGCGCCGCTGCATCCCGAGCTTCGCCAGCACGCTCGTCACATAGTTCTTGACGGTCTTCTCCGCCAGGAACAGCCGCTCGGCGATCTCCCGGTTCGACAGGCCCTCGCCGACCAGCGTCAGCACCTCACGCTCGCGCTCGGTCAGCCCGGCCAGGTCGTCCGGCCGCCGCATCCGGTCGAGCACCCGGGCCGTGGTGACCGGGTCCAGCAGCGACCGCCCGGCCGCCACCTCACGCACCGCGGTCACCAGGTCCTGGCCCCTGACCTGCTTGAGCAGGTACCCAGCCGCCCCGGCCATGATCGCCTCGACCAGCGCTTGCTCCTCGTCGAAGGCCGTGAGAACCAGGCAAGCGGGGGCGGGATCCAACCCGCGCAGGGACCGGCACAGGTCGACCCCAGACCCGTCGGGCAGGCGGACGTCGACCACCGCCACGTCCGGCCGCGTCGCCGTCGCCCGGACCATGGCCTCGCTGACGGACCCGGCCTCGGCGACTACCTCGATGCCGTCCTCGCCGTCGAGGAGGTCGCGCAGGCCGCGGCGGACCACCTCGTGGTCGTCCACCAGCAGCACCCGGATCATGGCTCAGAGCTTACGGAGCGGAGACATTCGAGACCGGCGCGGAGTATGGGGTCCTTGCTCAGAGCTTGCGGAGCGGAGACATTCGAGACCGGCGCGGAGTATGGGGTCCTTGCTCAGAGCTTACGGAGCGGAGACATTCGAGACCGGCGCGGAGTATGGCGCGGAGTATGGGGTCCCTGCTCAGAGCTTACGGAGCGGAGACATTCGAGACCGGCGCGGAGTATGGGGTCCCTGCTCAGAGCTTGCGTAGTCGGACCCTGCTGATCCGATGGTCCGAACCCTTGCGCAGGACCAGCGTGGCCCGCGGCCGCGTCGGCAGGATGTTGTTGATCAGGTTCGGCTCGTTGGTCCGCTTCCACAGCCGCTCGCCCTCCTCCTGCGCCTGCTCGTCGGTGAGCGCGGCGTAGTGGTGGAAGTGCGAGGCCGGGTCGGCGAACGCGGTGCCGCGGAAGGCAAGGAACCGGTCGATGTACCAGCGCTCGATGTCCTCGGGATGCGCGTCGACGTAGATCGAGAAGTCGAACAGGTCCGACACCGCCAGCCGGGAACCGGGCTGCAGCACGTTGAGGCCCTCGACGATCAGGATGTCCGGCCTGCGCACGACCTGCTCCTCGCCGGGCACGATGTCGTAGGCCAAGTGGGAGTAGACCGGGGCGCGGACCTCTTCGGCCCCCGCCTTGACCTCGGAGACGAACCGCAGCAGCGCGCGCCGGTCGTAGCTCTCGGGGAAGCCCTTGCGGCTCATCAGGCCGCGGCGGATCAGCTCGGCCTTGGGGAAAAGGAAGCCGTCGGTGGTCACCAGGTCGACCCGCGGATGGTCGGGCCAGCGGGCCAGCAGCGTGCGCAGCAGCCTGGCCGTGGTCGACTTGCCGACCGCGACGCTGCCCGCGATGCCGATCACGAACGGCACCTTCGTCGCCTCGTGCGCGTCCTCGCCGAGGAACGCCGTGGTCGCCTCGTAGAGCCGCTGCCTGGCCTCGACCTGCAGCGAGATCAGACGCGAAAGCGGCAGATAGACGTCGACCACCTCTTCAAGGTCGACCGGGTCACGCAGACCGCGCAGCTCGACCAGCTCAGCGAGGGTCAGCGGCAGTGGCGTCGACTCACGAAGCTGCCGCCACTGCTCGCGGCGGAGTTCGACGTACGGACTCAGCTCGCGCACCCGCGCCATGTCCGACTCCCTGCCGCCGGTATGAGGACTTAGGCGACAACGTAGGTGCAAGAGGGGGGTTTCCGCTGTGACGGATTACACCGTTAGTGGGACAGATCGTGTGGTGCACATGACGGCGAAGTGAACCCCGTACCTGTGGTAAGTAACGCGCGCGCTCAGTACCCGCCGAAGATCTCGTCCCACGCCGCGGCGACCTGACGTGCGCAGACAGCCGGTTCGACGTGTCCGACGCCGGTGCCGAGACCGGGCAGCGCGATAGTCCTTACCGCGACGCGGACCGGTGTCCCGTCATCGAGGATGCCGTCACGCCACAGTCGGAAAACCGCGCGCGCGGCCAGGAACGGGTGAACGGTGTCGTGCGGGAGGACCGTCGTGGGCTCGCGCATGGTCGGCGCGCTGATGAGCCACGGGGGCCTGCGCACGCCGGTCGGCACGATCAGCGCCTCGCCGATGGGCAGTTCGCCGCCGTGATAGGCCAGCACGGCGCTGCGGACGCTCTGCTCGACGCTGGGGAAGGTCTCGGCGTAGACCGCGTCGATCCCGCCGCGCATCCAGCCGTAGGAGTTGGCCGGGGAGACGACCGCGTCCGCCCCACAGTCCACAATGGATCCACGGTGCACCCGCACCCTGCTCCGGCCCGCGGCGGCGGTGTCCCAGGCGGCGGCGAGCTGGTCGCTCACCGCACACAGCACCAAGTCGAGCGCCCCGACGTCCGAACGCAGGTCGGTGGCCGTCCCTGTCTCCGAATCCGCGCTCACGGGTGCCAGCATGGCAGCACGATCGCAGCTGGGTAACCGCCATTTGGCATGCGCCACAGCTGTGTCGAAGAACATTCTCCGCGTCCCAAACATCCGGTCACCATGGCCGCTACGCGCTGCGTACTGTGGGACGGTGCCGAGAGCGGCGACATCGGACCACATCGGGTCACCGCTGTCGCCGAGCGCTGCGTACTGTGGGACGGTGCCGAGAACCGCCTATTTCGGACCGCAGGGCACCTTCACCGAGCAGGCCGCCCGCGGATTCGACGAGCGCGCCGAGCTGGTGCCGCTGCCCACCATCCCCGAGGTGGTCGCCGCGCTGCGGTCCGGCGCCGTCGACCGCGCCTGCGTTCCCGTGGAGAACTCCGTCGAGGGCGCGGTGTCGGCCACCATGGACACCCTGGCCGTCGCCGAACCCGTGATCGCCGTCGGCGAGTACGTGCTGCCGATCCGCTTCTCCCTGCTCGTGCGCCCCGGCGTGGTCGCCGCCGACATCAAGACCGTCGCCAGCCACCCGCACGCGCTGGCCCAGGTGCGGACCTGGCTGGGCACCCAGCTGCCCGACGCGCGCCAGCTCGCCTCCACCTCGACAGCGGCCGCCGCGGTCGGCGTCATCGACGGCGAGTTCGACGCCGCGATCACCGCCCCCGTCGCCGCCGAGCACTACCCGCTGACCGTCCTCGCAGGCGACATCGCCGACGAGCGCGACGCGGTGACCCGGTTCCTGCTGCTCAGCAGGCCCGGCGCGATCGCGCCGCCGACCGGCGCCGACCGGACGTCGGTGATCGTCATCGTCGCGCACCGCCCAGGCGAGCTGGCCGCGATGCTCACCGAGCTGGCCCTGCGCGGGATCAACCTGTCGCGCATCGAGTCCCGCCCACTGCGCGCGCGCTTCGGCGAATACCGCTTCTACCTGGACTTCGACGGCCACGTGAGCGAGGCGCGAGTCGGCGACGCGCTCGCCGCGCTGCACCGGCGCAGCCAGGAGGTCCGCTTCCTCGGCTCGTACCCGAAGGCCGACGGTGTCGACTCCGTCGCGGCGCCGGGCACACTCGACAGCGACTATGACGCGTCGGCGGCGTGGATAGCCACGCTGCGCGGAGGGGAGCACGGGTGACGTTGCGGCTGATGCTGGTTCGACATGGTGAGACATCGGCCAACGTGAAGCACGTGCTCGACTCCCGCCCGCCCGGGCCGCCGCTCACCGAGCTGGGCCGCAGGCAGGCCGACGCGCTCGCCGACCGGCTCACAAGCGAACCCATCGTCGCGATCTACGCCAGCACCGCCATCCGCACGCAGGAGACCGCCGCGCCGGTGGCCGAGTCGCACGGTTTACCCGTCGAGGTGCTCGACGGTGTGCACGAACTGCAGGTCGGCGACCTGGAGGGCCGCAGCGACGCCGACGCGCTCGCCGCGTTCGGCGATGTCTTCCTCAAGTGGACCGCCGGCGACCTGACCCCGTCGATGCCCGGCGGCGAGTCCGGCGAGCAGATCCTGGAGCGCTACCTCGTCGCGATCGACAAGATCCGCGCCGACCACCCCGACGGGCTGGTCGTGGTGGCCACCCACGGCGGGGTCATCCGGCTGGTCACCGAGTTCATCGCCGACAACGTCGGGCCGCAGCTGGCCAACGCGGGGCTGATCCCGAACACGGGACACGTGCTCCTGCGCGCCACCGACGACGGCTGGCACTGCGTCGAGTGGACCGGCGTCGACATCTAGCACTAGGTAATTCGCGCGTGGATTGTCGGCCGGTCGGGCTACTGTCCGGAAGCAGGTGTCCGTAGAGGACGCCTCGACCTCGACTCAAGCCAGACAACCGATCCTGGAGACAAGCCAATGCCCCCCTCCGCGTCCCAGGTCGCGGTCCGTGCGGAGGCGCTGGTGAAGACCTACGGGTCCACCCGCGCCCTCGACGGCGTCGACCTGGAGATCCCCTCGGGGACGGTGCTGGGCCTGCTAGGCCCCAACGGCGCAGGCAAGACCACTGTCGTGCGCATCCTCACCACGCTGCTCAAGCCGGACTCCGGCCGGGCGTTCGTCGCGGGCCACGACGTGCTCGCCGACCCGGACGCGGTCCGCCGGTCGATCGGCCTGTCCGGCCAGTACGCCGCGGTCGACGAGAACCTGACCGGCCACGAGAACCTCTACATGGTCGGCAGGCTCTACGGGATGACCAGGCCGGACGCCAAGGCCAGGGCCAAGGAGCTGATCAGCCGGTTCCGGCTGGTCGAGGCGGGTGACCGCCCGGCCAAGACCTACTCCGGCGGCATGCGCCGCAGGCTCGACCTGGCGGGCGCGCTCGTCGCCGAGCCGACGGTCGTCATCCTCGACGAGCCGACCACCGGCCTGGACCCGCGCGGCCGGATGGACACGTGGGAGGTCATCGGCGAGCTCGTCGCCGACGGCGCCACCGTCCTGCTCACCACCCAGTACCTCGAAGAGGCCGACCAGCTCGCCGACACCATCCTGGTGATCGACCGCGGCAAGGTCATCGCCACCGGCACCGCCGACCAGCTCAAGGGCCAGGTCGGCGGCGAGCGGCTGGAGATCGTGGTCGGCGAGCCGGGCGAACTGGCCAAGACCGCCGAGATCCTGGTCGCGGTCGGCGCGGGCGACCCGGTGATCGACGACCACCAGCGCCGGGTCACCGTCAAGGTCGACACCGGACCGAAGGCGCTGGTCGAGGCGCTGCGCAGGCTCGACCAGGAGAGCGTCACCGTGCTCGACGTCGCGCTGCACCGGCCGACCCTCGACGACGTGTTCCTGTCGCTGACCGGGCACTCCGCTGAAGACGACCCGGCGACCGACGCCAAGGCCAAGCGCGGCAAGAAGGGGGCTGCCCGATGAGTGTGCTCACCGCGAACGCCCGCGACAGCGGCGTGCTGACCTGGCGCAATCTGATGAACGTGCGCCGCCAGCCCGACCTGCTGCTCGGCGCGACCCTGCAGCCGATCATGTTCGTGCTGCTGTTCGCCTACGTCTTCGGCGGCAGCATCGGCCAGGACCCGGACGCCTACCGCGAGTTCCTGATGGGCGGCATCTTCGCCCAGACGGTCGCGTTCAACTCCGCGTACACGACCCTGGGCATGGCCGCCGACCTGGAGAAGGGCGTCATCGACCGGTTCCGGTCGCTGCCGATGTCCCGCGCCGCCGTGCTGCTCGGCCGGACCTTCTCCGACCTGGTGGTCAGCGCGCTGGGCCTGCTGGTCATGTCCGTCTGCGGCCTGATCGTGGGCTGGCGCATCCGCGGCAGCTTCCTCGACGCCGTGCTCGGCTACGGGATCCTGCTGCTGTTCTCCTTCGCGATGTCGTGGATCGGCGCGTGGGTCGGCATGGTGTCCGGCAACGTCCAGGTCGCGCAGAGCGCGGGCTTCATCTGGATGTTCCCGGTGTCGTTCGTGTCATCGGCGTTCGTCTCGGCGGCGTCGATGCCCGGCTTCCTGGAGGTCATCGCCGACTGGAACCCGGTCACCGCGGTCGCCGACGCCTCGCGCGAGCTGTTCGGCAACGCCCGGCCCGGCATCCTGGCCGCGGGCGACAGCTGGCCCGCGCAGAACCCGGTGCTGTGGGCGGTCCTGTCCTGCGTGGCCATCCTGGTGATCTTCATGCCGATCGCCGTGTCGAAGTACCGCAAGGTCGCGAGCAAGTAAGTCAGCGTGGGGCGGTCACCGTGTCGACCTCGGCACGGTGACCGGCCAGCGCGAACCACACCCAGACGGCGAGCACGATCTGCGCCGCCCCGGAGATGGCGAACACCGCCCGCGTCCCGTACGACGCGGCGAGCAGTCCGCCGAGCAAGGCCCCGATCGGGATCGCGCCCCAGACCGCGGTCCGCCAGACGCCGAGGACCCGGCCGAAGAGGTGGTCGGGCACCAGCGCGTGGCGCAGCGTCCCGAGGATCACGTTGAGCACCACGACCGCGGCGGCGAACACCCCGAACAGCAGGCTCGCCGCGGCCGGGTCGGCGGCGGTCGACATGGCCGCGAACGCCAGCCCGCAGGTCACCACGGCCCCGGTGAACACCGTCCGCCGCGACAGCAGCTGGCTCAGCCGGGGCGCGCACAGCGCCCCGACGATCCCGCCCGCGCCGCCTACCAGCGCGAACACGCCGAATCCGGCCTCGGTCAGCCGGATGTCCTGCAACGCGTAGAGGACAAGCAGGGCCTGCGCCAACTCGGTCACCAGCGCCATCGCGGCGGCGAACACAGCCAGCCGAATCATCAGCGCGTTGCCGCGCAGCCACTGGACGCCCTCGCTCAGCTGTGCCCGCAGCGGCTGCACGGGCCCATTGGGCGTGGGCCGGAAGTGTCCGTGGATGGCCACCAGCGCGACGGCGGCCACGGCGAAGCCAATGGAGTTCAACAGGAACGGCATCGCGGCGAAGACAGCGAAGGTGATACCGCCCAGCGGACCGCCGAGGAACGTCTGCCCGACGATCTCGACCGACTGCAGCTTCCCGTTGGCCGACTCCAGTCCGTCACGATCGACCAGAGCCGGCACCAACGCCTGCGCCGCGTTGTCCGCGACCGTCTCGACCGTCCCCAACAGCAAGGCGGTCACATAGAGCAACCAAACCGAGGCCGCTCCCGCCAGCACCACCAACCCGAGCCCGCCGACGATCACCGCCCGTGACACGTTGGCCAGCAGTATCGCCCGGCGCCGGTCGACCCGGTCGACCAACACCCCGCTGAGGGACGCGAACAGTAACCAGGGCAGGAACGCGGTCGCCGACAACCCGGCGATCAGCACCGGGTCGCGGGTCAGGCTCGCGGCCAACAGCGGAAACGCGACCTTGCCGATCCCGTCACCAAGATTCGATAGCGCGCTTGAACCAAGCAGCCACCGCAGGCGGTTGTCCTTGGCCACCCCGTCGCCCCCCACCGGCACGATGGGTAATCGTGCCGAGCCCGTTCCCGCCATGCCGTGGACGCTACTGACGGTGTGCGCGGACTAACTACCTCCGAACGGGCGTTGTCCAGACCTGGCAACCGTCTCGTTCCGCCACGCGCACCAATCCCGCTCGGTGAATGACCGAACGTAACCCGCCACGTCGCCCCCCGCGACTCACGCCGCGCCTACCCTGGGCCGGGTGACGCTCGAGGAACTCGCCGAACGCCAGCGCGCCTTCATCTCCGCTCGCGACTGGAATCCCTTCCATACCCCGAAGAACCTGGTCATGGCGTTGACCGGGGAGGTGGGGGAGCTGACCGAACTGTTCCAGTGGCTCACCCCCGAGCAAGCCGCCCGCGCGGGGGATGACCCGGACCTGCGCCCCCAGATCGCCGACGAACTCGCCGACGTCCTGCTCTACCTGGTCCGCCTCGCCGACACCCTCGGCGTCGACCTCATCGAGGCCGCCAACGCCAAGATCGACCGCAACGAACACCGCTTCCCCGCCGCCGCGGGCCGCGCCGCCCTGCGCCGGGTCCCGAAGGAATAGTCTCAGATTTGATACTCTCATCGGTGAGACTATCAAGAATGAGGGCATCTTGGGATTCGTCGGACGAAGGCAGGAACTCGCCCAGTTGGCGGCCGAACTGGACGCGACCGCGGAATCGGGGCGCTGCCTGCTGCTTCGCGGCCGTCGCCGGGTAGGCAAGTCGAGGTTGGTGGAGGAGTTCATCGACCGGACTGGGGCGCCCTCGGTCTTCTATTCGGCGTCCGGCGGCCCCATCGACCGTGAGCTCGCGCAGTTCGCCGACGAGGTGCTTGCCTCGACCCTGCCGAACCGAGCAGTCTTCACCGACGTCACCTTGCGCTCGTGGGACGCCGCACTACGTCTGCTCGCCGAGGCCGTGCCCGCGACGGAGCCGAGCGTCGTGGTGATCGACGAGTTGCCGTATCTGGTCGCCGCCGATCCCTCGTTCGAAGGCGTCTTGCAGCGGGTGTGGGACAGGGTGCTTTCACGCAAGCCGGTGCTGTTGATCCTCGTGGGCTCCGATTTGTCGATGATGGAGGCGCTGAACACCTACGGGAGGCCGTTCCACCAGCGCGGAACCCCGTTTGTGCTGTCCGCGCTCAACCCGGCTGAGGTCGGCGAGATGCTGCACCTCGACGCCGCCGCGGCCTTCGACGCACATCTCGTCACGGGAGGTCTCCCCTTGGTGTGCGCGGAGTGGCCGCGCGACGCGTCGGTCCGGGAGTTTCTGGCGCAGTCCTTCGCGCGGCAGACCTCGGCGCTCGTCGTGTCCGGCGAGCTGGCGCTGGCCGCGGAGTTCCCCGCCCAGGCCGACGCCCGTCGCGTGCTCTCGGCGATCGGGTCGGGGGAGTGCACGCGGGCGACGATCAGTCGGGCCGTGGACGCGCCACAGGCATCGATGGACCGGGCGTTGAAGCTGCTGATCGAGAAGCGGGCCGTGGCCGCCGACCGGCCACTGTCGACCAGGCCGTCAAGGGAGTCGCGGTACCGGATCGTCGACACCTACCTGCGCTTCTGGCTCCAGTTCATCGATCCGCACCGGGAGGAACTCAACCGCGGCCGGAGTGACCGGGTCCTGGGCAGGCTCGACACCTCGTGGACGACATGGCGCGGCAGAGCGATCGAGCCGATCGTCCGCGAGGCGCTGGCGCGGCTGCTGCCCGGTGCCGATCCACTCGTCGTCGGCGGGTACTGGACCCGGTCCAATGACGTCGAGGTCGACCTCGTCGGCGCGGATCGGACCCCAGTGGCCAAGCGGATCGCCTTCGTCGGGTCGATCAAGTGGCTTGAGCGCCGGGCCTTCGACCACCGGGATCTGGCCGCGCTGATCGCCCATCGGGACCGGGTGCCCGGCGCGGCCGAGGACACGCCGCTGATCGTGGTCAGCCGAGCGGGTAGCCGGGTGGACGACGCGGTTTGGCGCGTCTACGGGCCAGAAGAATTGCTCACCGCCTGGAGATGATCGAGGGTCGGCCGCACCCCGCGCCCCCTCGGCGCGGGGTGCGACCGGTCCTCAGGCGACCGCCAGCTGCTTGCGCAGGCGGTTCAAGGCGCGGTGCTGGGCGACGCGGATGGCCTCGGCGGTGGTGCCGATGGCGTCGGCGGTCTCCTGGGCGGACATGCCCATGACGATCCGCATGACCAGGATGTCGCGTTGGCGCTGGGTGAGGATGCGCAGCAGGTGGCCGGTCTGTTCGGCGAGTTCGTTGCGCAGGGTGATCTGCTCGGGGCCGTCCTCCACGCTCATGACGTCGGGAGCCTCCGCGGTCGGGTCGGACTTGTCGCGGGTGTTGGCGCGGTGGACGTCGGCGATCTTGTGGGCCGCGATGCCGTAGACGAAGGACAGGAACGGGCGGCCGAGCTGCTGGTAGCTGGGCAGCGCGCGGAAGACCGCGACGCAGACCTCCTGGGCGACGTCGTCCGGGCTGCTGAACGACCGCGGCAGCCTGCCCAGTTTCGCCCGGCAGTACCGCACGACCAGGGGACGCAGGAAGACCAGCAGCTGCTCGGTGGCGTGGGCGTCACCGGCGATGGCGGCCGAGACCGCGTCGTCGATGGTGTGTCGTTCGACCGGGGCCAGTCGCGGCCGGACGGTCCGAAGTGAGGCTTCCAGTTCCGCGAGTTCGTCATCCAGCTCCACCGTGCACAACATCGCGTCCTCCTGCGCCAGTGACCTACACCCCTAACAGAGCGAGGGGGGAGGCGCGAAATACACAGCGGGGGACTCTTTTTAGTCGAATTCCGGTAAGTTCCGGCTTTCGTCGCGCAGTGCTTTCAATCGATTACGCGGGGCTGTCCAATCGGTACAGGTCGTAGGTCGTCATCAGCCTGATCACCTTCGGCGCGTACTCCGGGTCGGTGGCGTAGCGCTTGGCGACCTCGGTGATGAAGGCGTCCGGGTCGGCGGCGTAGGGCAGCGCGGCGGCGTAGTACGGGCTGGTGGTGAGGTGGCGGCCGTAGTCGCGGAACGAGTCGGTCATCGACTCGTACACCCGGAACACCGCGACCGCCGGGTGGCAATCGGGGGTGCACTCGGTGGTGGGGTACTCGCGGCAGCCGATCGCGATGGGGCCGTGGCCGCTGGTCTTGCACTTGAAGCCGAAATAGTTGCGGTCGATCTCGGCGAGCGTGCTGCGCCCCCACGCCGACTCCAGGATCGACTGCGCCGCGGCGACCGAGGCGGGCACGCCGAACTCGGCCGCGACCGCCCTGGCCGCGGGCTCGGCGAGCACGAGGTATTCCTCGTCGATCGGGTCGGCCGACGCCTGGGGCGCCCAGAGCGTGGACAGGGCCAGGCAGAGGATCACGACGGCTGCGCGCATAGGACCGAGAGTCAGTGCGGTCCGGGGAACCCGCAACCGCGCGTCACTCGGCCGAGTGACGCTTGACTCAGTCGTCGGGATCATGAGTAACTGTTACCCGACGTAACAGGAAACCGGCTGGGAGGACCACGGATGTCTCGTGTACTCGAACCCAAGGACTCCGAGCAGGTCGCACGCAGGCTGTTGGACTCGTCGGCCCGCAACTCCTACGACCCGCTGCTCGACATCGACTGGGCCGCCGAACCGGTCGATGGCTTGGCGTACATGCCACTGGAGCGGGTCTCGCTCTACGGCACCGACCTGTGGCGCGGCCTGAGCCAGGAACAGCGGATCGAGCTGTCCAAACACGAGATCGCCAGCATCGCCAGCGTCGGCCTGTGGTTCGAGATCATCCTGATGCAGCTGCTCGTCCGGCACGCCTACGACCTCGACCCGCGCAGCGCGCACGCCCAGTACGCGCTGACCGAGGTCGGCGACGAGACCCGGCACGTGATCATGTTCGCCAAGGCGGTCGAGCGCTTCGGCGTCCCCGCCTACGGGCCGCCGCGGATCGTCCACGAACTCGCCCGCGCGTACAAGGCGCTGGCCAGCGGCCCGTCGATGTTCGCCGCGGTGCTCGTCGCCGAGGAGACGACCGACCGGCTGCAGCGGTCGATGATGGACGACCCGGACATGCAGCCGCTGATCCGCATGGTCAACCGGATCCACGTCGTCGAGGAGGCAAGGCACGTCCGGTTCGCCAGGGAGGAGGTCGTCCGGTCGGTGCCCAGGCTCGGCCGGGCCCGGCTGGAGGTCCACCGGACGCTGACCGCGCTGGTGTCCTTCGCGGTGATCGACTCGCTGATCGACCCCCGGGTGTACCGGTCGGTGGGCATCGACCCGCGCCAGGGCCGCGCGGCCGCCATGGCGAACCCCGAGTTCCACCAGACGCGGCGGTGGATGGCCGAGAAGGTGATCGAGTTCCTCACCGAGGCGGGCATGGTCGGCGGGCCGTCGAAGGCGATCCTGCGCCGGGCGCACTTGATCTAAGGAATTCGTTGGCCTGACGCGGCCGGGTGAAACTAGGCTTCGAGCCATGTCAGCGACCACGATTCCCGGCGGCAACGTCGATATTCGCCTGTGGGCCCGACCGGAAACGGTTGAGGCGCAGGCGATGCGCCAGTTGCAGAATATCGCCGCGCTCCCGTGGGTGTTCAAGCACGTCGCCGTAATGCCTGATGTGCATTACGGAAAGGGCGCCACCGTCGGCTCGGTGATCGCTATGCGCGACGCCGTTTCCCCTGCCGCCGTCGGTGTCGACATCGGCTGCGGAATGACCGCCGTGCGCACGTCACTGACCGCGAACGACCTGCCCGCGAGCCTGGCGAAGCTGCGCTCGAAGATCGAGGCGGCCGTCCCGGTCGGTTTCGGCGCGCACAAGAACGAGGCTTTCACCGACCGCGACGCGCGGGACTGGCCGACTTTCTGGAAGACGCTCGACGACCTGACCCCCGCGGTGAAGCGCAATCACGGCAAGGCGCTTCAGCAAATGGGCACGCTCGGCGGCGGAAACCATTTCATCGAGATCTGCGTCGACACCGACAAGCAGGTCTGGGTGATGTTGCATTCCGGATCACGCGGAATCGGCAACCTGTTGGCGCAGCACCACATCGAGGTCGCGCAGAAGCTCGCGCACAACCAAGGCCTGCCCGACCGCGACCTCGCGGTGTTCCTCGCGAACACCCCGCAGATGGCGGCCTACCGGCACGACCTGACGTGGGCGCAGGACTACGCGCGGCGCAACCGGTCGGTCATGCTGCGCCTGGTCTGCGACGTGCTGCGCAAGGAGTTCTGGCAGGTCAAGTTCGACGAGCCGATCTCGGTGCACCACAACTACGTCGCCGAGGAGACCCACTTCGGCGAGCAGGTCCTGGTCACCCGCAAGGGCGCGATCCGGGCCGGGCTCGGCGACCTGGGGATCATCCCGGGCTCGATGGGGACCGGGTCCTACATCGTGCGCGGGCGAGGAAATCCGGACAGCTTCGAGTCCGCCTCGCACGGCGCGGGCCGCCGGATGTCGCGGAACAAGGCCAAGCAGAAGTACACCCGCGACGACCTCGCCGCCCAGACCAAGGGCGTCGAGTGCCGCAAGGACTCCGGCGTGGTCGACGAGATCCCCGCCGCGTACAAGGACATCGACGAGGTCCTGCGCGACCAGGACGACCTGGTGGAGATCGTCGCCAAGCTCAAGCAGGTCATCTGTGTGAAAGGTTGACCATGCCGTAACGCCGCACCTCCGTCACCGACGTCAAGTACACAGTCGGTGACGCGAGGTGAGGGGTTGGCATGAGCGAGAAGCATGTGGAACTGGTCGTGCCCGATGACGAACGCCTCGCGGAATCGGTTGTGGCGCTGAACAAGCGGCTCACCGAGGCCGCGGGCGCGATCGCCATCGCCGACAAGGAGTCGGCGAAAGTTCGTCTGTGGTTCATGGTCGGCATCGCGGGCGCGACGGTCGCGGCGACCGTCGGCCTGATCATCTCGATCGCCGCGTCGGCGAGCCTGGCCACCGTGTTGACCACCGGCGCGGTCGCGGTCGCCGGACTGGTGGTCGGCGGGTTGATGAACCCGTTGCAGACCGTCGAGCGGGACATCATCTTCCGCCGCTGGTCAGACATGATCACGCACACCTATTTGGCGCAGACCGCCGACGGGAACCTGACGGCCAGTGAGCTGACCGGGGTCGCCGAGGCGGCGAACGCCCGGTTCGCCGCGCTGGCGGCGGCTTACGCGGCCACCGCGAACAAGTCCCTGGAGACAGTGCAGATCGTCGCCAAGGCTGACTAATACCGGCTCGTGACCAACCGCCCGGCCAAGGGTGGCGCGGGGAGGCGGGCAGCCTGAGTCTTAACCCCAGCCCAGTTCGTGCAGGCGGTCGTCGTCCACGCCGAAGTGGTGGGCGATCTCGTGCACGACGGTGATCGCGACTTCCTCCACGACGTCATCCTCGGTGTCGCAGATGTCGAGGATGGCCTCGCGGTAGATGAAGATCCGGTCGGGCAGTTCCCCGCCGTACGCCGAGGTCCGCTCGGTCAGCGCGATGCCGTGGTAGAGCCCGAGCAGGCTCGGCTCGTCGGCGTCGCGGTCCTCGACGAGCACGACGACGTTGTTCATCGCGGCCGAGAATTCCGGGGGGATCAGGTCGAGCGCGTCGGTCACCAGCTCGTCGAACCGCCGGCGGGGCATCTCCACGGCCACGCTCAGCCGCCGGTCGACGTCGGGGTCGGTGGCGGCGGCTGAGCGTGGCCGTGG
>DATLIA010000173.1:0-9412 GCA_035540215.1 Actinokineospora sp.
CACCACACCGCTCCGGGCAGTGAACGGTGTACGTGCTGCATCTCGGCGAGCAGGAAGCCCATGGCCTCGGTGTGCAGGCCGTCGCGGCCCGCGCGGCCCGCCACCCCGGACAGCGCGTTGACCTCGGGCCGGGCGAGACCGGACGCGTGCAGCACGGTGTCCAACACGGAGTCCACTTCGGACCGCAGCGAGGCCGGGTCGACCGCGACACCGGGCAGCCGCGTCTCGACGGCGTGCGTGGTGAACAGCTCGTCGACGTACGGCCACACCTTGTTCAAGCCCGCGATCATCCGTTCCCGGGAGTACTCGGTGCCCCCGGCCAGCCGCAGCACCCACTGGGCCGCGTGGTCGCGGTGGTAGGCGACCTCCTTGACGCCCTTCGCCGCGACGGCGGCGAGCACCGGGTCCGCGGAGCCGGTCAGCGCGTCCAGCAGCGCCAGCCGCCACGAGGAGAAGACGAGCAGCCGCGCCATGGTGGTGGCGAAGTCGCCGCCCGGGCCGGGGCCGCAGTCGATCTCGGTGAGCCGGACGTTGCGGAACTCGGTCTCGTCGCGCAGGTAGGCGAGGCTGTCCTCGTCGCCATCGCCGCGCACCTCGGCGGCGCGCGAGAGCAGCATGCGGGCCTGGCCGAGCAGGTCAAGCGCGATGTTGGCGAGCGCGACGTCCTCTTCCAGCTCCGGCGCGCGCGAGCACCACTCGGCGAGGCGCTGGGCGTAGACGAGGGCGTCGTCGCCGAGCATCAGGCAGTACGCGGCGAGGTCGTCGCGGTCGACGTCGGGGATCTCGCGGTCGACCCCGGCGAGGGCGTCGGTGAAGCCGGTCCCGAAGGCCCAGTGCTTTTCCTCACCGCCCTCGATCAAGGATTCGTAGGCGTTATCGAAGCTCATGTCGACCCAATCGGATGGGGAGGCGTTATCACTGTGTTTTGCGGGACACCCGCACCCGGGTCATAGGTGCGGCACATCCTGAGGGATGTCATAGAACGTCGGGTGCCGGTACACCTTGTCCCCCGCGGGCGCGAAGAACGGGTCCTTCTCGTCCGGGCTGGACGCGGTGATGGCGTCCGCGCGGACGACCCAGATGCTCACACCCTCGTTGCGGCGGGTGTAGAGGTCGCGGGCGTTGCGCACGGCCATCTCGTCGTCCGGCGCGTGCAGCGACCCGACGTGCACATGGTTGAGGCCGCGCTTGCCGCGCACGAAGACCTCGTAGAGCGGCCACGAAGACCTGGTCATGCCACCTGCTCCTTCTTCGCGGCGTACGCGGCCGCTGCCTCGCGGACCCACGCGCCGTCCTCGTGGGCCGTGCGCCGGTTCTCGATGCGCTCGGCGTTGCACGGGCCGTTGCCCTTGACGACCTGCCAGAACTCGTCCCAGTCGATCTCGCCGAAGTCGTGGTGGCCGCGCTCGGCGTTCCAGGCGATCTTCGGGTCGGGGAAGGTGACGCCGAGCATCTTGGCCTGCGGCACGGACATGTCCACGAACCGCTGGCGCAGCTCGTCGTTGGTGTGGCGCTTGATCCGCCAGACCATCGACTGCTCGGTGTTGGACGACTCGGCGTCGGACGGGCCGAACATCATCAGCGCGGGCCACCACCAGCGGTCGACCGCGTCCTGGACCATGGCGCGCTGCGCCTCGGTGCCGCGCATCATGGTCATCAGCAGCTCATAGCCCTGACGCTGGTGGAACGACTCTTCCTTGCAGACCCTGATCATGGCGCGCGCGTACGGGCCGTAGGACGTGCGGCACAGCGGCACCTGGTTGCAGATCGCGGCGCCGTCGACCAGCCAGCCGATGACGCCGACGTCGGCGAAGGTCAGCGTGGGGTAGTTGAAGATCGAGGAGTACTTCTGCTTGCCATCGATGAGCTTGGTGGTGAGGTCCTCGCGGTCGGCGCCGAGCGTCTCGGTGGCGGCGTAGAGGTAGAGGCCGTGCCCGGCCTCGTCCTGCACCTTGGCCAGCAGGATCGCCTTGCGGCGCAGGCTGGGCGCGCGGCTGATCCAGACGCCCTCCGGCTGCATGCCGATGATCTCGGAGTGCGCGTGCTGGGCGATCTGGCGGATCAGCGTGCGGCGGTAGCCGTCGGGCATCCAGTCGCGCGGCTCGATCCGATGGTCGGCCGCGACGACGCGTTCGAACTCGCGTTCCAGGTCCACCCCACCGATGTTACACCTCGATGCCGAAATCGCAGAGAAGTGTTACACCGCGATCCTGCGCGGTCGCAGCTTGCGCAGGTGCAGCGGGCCGCGCTTGCGCAGCCACCAGATCAACGCCGCGACCACCGACCACACCGCGAGCAGCGTGGTCACCACGGGAAGGATGGTGAGGGTCGCGCCCCGGCCCGCGACGCGGACGAGGTCGGGGTTGCGGGTGTCGTACTCGACCCGGACGACCTGGCCTTCTTCCAGCTGGTCGGGATAGAGCACACCGACGCTGGGCAGGTGCTCGGCGCCGTCGGGGGTCTGGAACCGGACCAGCGTGCGCGTCGACGTGACGCTGACGACGTCGGCCTCGGCCCGCCCGGTGTTCCCCTCGATGGCCGCGTCCTCGGTGCCCGCGGCGATCATCAGCAGCACGCCGAACACCGTCACCAGGACCGCCAGCCCCAACAGCACGATCGCGGCGATCCGGCGGGTCCGCAGGGTCAGGTTCACCCGACGAGGGTAAACCACCGGACAGGGCGCCGACCTGGTCTTGGTGCGACCCCAGGTGGATCTTGTGCCTCAGCCCGGAGACGGACGCGACCAGCGTGAGCGGCTCGACAGCATGGCCGCATCCGATCTGGAGGCGAACCAAATGTCGATCACCCGAAGACTGGCGCTTGCGGCCGCGATCACGGCCACCCTGGTCAGCGCCGTCCCCGCCCAAGCCGCGACCGCGGCGCGGGTCACCATGCCCGGACTCGGCGGGCCCTACCCCGTCGGCTCGACCGAGCTGCACCTGACCGACACCGCACGCGCGGACCCGTGGCGGCCGGACCGGCGGCGCGAACTCATGGTCAGCGTCAGCTACCCGGCCGCGCGGTCGAACGGTCAGCGCGCGCCGTGGATGGCGCCCGGCGTCGCGGCGGCGGTCGACATGATCGCGGCGAGCCCGGACTTCCTCGGTGTCCCGCCCGGCTCGGTCGACTGGGCGTGGACCCGGCGGCAGGCGAGGGCCGGCGTCGACCAGCTCCGCCGAGGACCCGGCGCCGCGGACCGATCCGACGTGGGAGGAGTTCTGGCGCAACCAGCGTGGCTGGAAGCGGCACCTGCACCTCGACAAGAGCACCCACTACGGCTTCACCGATCTGCAGTTCGCCGTCCCGCAGCTCGGCGCCCTGATCGACCCGGCGCGACGGGCCGCGCTGATCGGGACGGTCGGACCAGGGGCATCTTTGGCCGCGCAGCACGACTACCTCGCCGCGTACTTCGACCTGCACCTCAAGGGCCGCGACCGGAACCTGTTCGACGGCCCGTCCCGCTGCCATCCGGCGGTCGCGTTCATCGGGTGATCCGGAACCGGCCCAGGCGGCGGCGTGATCGACTTACGATGTGATCATGGAGACTCGCCGCCGCCTGTTCGCCGGAGATCCAGAGCACGCCGAGCGGGGCGTGTGGGCCAATGTCACCCATGAACGCGGCCGGGGCCTGAACGACGGCTCCGAAGAGGTCTTCTTCCGGCGCGACGAGGAAGCCCACTTCCGGGTGGTCCCGCTGCTGCGCGTGCTCGGCGAGCCAGGCAGTCGGCGGATCACGGTGGGGCAGGTCGTGGTCTCGGTGGCCGCCGACAGCGAGCCCGAGGTCACCGTGCTGGTGCACGCGGCCTGGGTCGAGGACAACGGGTGGAATCGCGCGGCGGATCCGCTGACCTTGGTCGACGACGTCCACGCGGGCTCGTTCACCAACCCCGCGCACACCGTGCCCGACGGCCCGGCCGCGATGGCGACCGTCATCGCCAAGGCGGTGGCCGAGTCGTCGCGCAACGCGGTGGCCAGGGTGCGCGGGCTGCGCTACGAGCTGGAGATCCGCCTGTCGGAACACCTGGACATGCGCCGCGAGGAGTCGGTGCGGTCGGTGCTGCGTGACTTGATCGAGCTGTCGTTGGCCGTCGACGGCGCGCGCGACCAGGCGCGGGAGGCGGCGCGGGAGGTCATGTGGGTGTGGCTCAACGACGACACCGCCTACCGCGCGGCGCGTGACGCAGAGCCGAGCGACGCCCCGTGGATGCCGACGCTGCGGGCCGGACTGCGCCAGTGCGAGGCGATGGACGCCCAGCTCAAGGAGGAGTCCGAGCAGCTTTCCCGGCTGCTGAACAGCATGTCGACGATCGCGGTCGCGCACGAGGCCGAGTCCATCCAGCGCTTCAACCTGTTCGCCACGGCCGCGGCGGCGGGCATCGGTCTGCCCGCCTTGATCCTTGCCTTCTACGGCGCCCAGCCGTATCTGCCGCTCGACTCGTTCAGCCGGACCTGGCGGGCCCTGCTTCCAGTGGTGCTGACCAGCATCCTGGCTGTGTCGCTGGTGCTGTTCCGGCTGCCAGGCAAGCCGAAGACGCTCCACATCCTCGCGGCCGTCGTCGTGGTCATGATCCTCTGCGGCGTGCTGTTCCTGGCGGGCGCTTTAGTTCCCCACTAGGATCCTGCGCCGATCGCCTCGGCCACGGCCGCGCGGAGAGCGGCGTGGGTGGCGCGGAGGGTGGTACGCGTGGCGCGGACCTCGATGACCCGCAGACCTGGTGCGGGGGCCAGCGCCTTCGCGAACGCCTGCGGGGAGTCGGCCACGGTGTGGGGGACGTGGAAACCCGCGCAGAGTCGGGCGAGGTCGGCGCCGTGGGGGGTGCCGAAGACGCGCTCGAAGCTGTCGGCGTGTTCGGGGGCGCCCTGTTCGAGCAGGGAGAAGATGCCGCCGCCGTCGTCGTTGAGCACCACGACAGTCAGGTTGGGGCGCTGCTCGGCGGGGCCGATCAGCAGGGCGTTGAGGTCGTGCAGGAACGTCAGGTCGCCGACCAGTGCGTACGTGTGGCCTGGCGCGCCGATGGCGACGCCCGCGGCGGTGGACACATTGCCGTCGATCCCCGCGACGCCGCGGTTGGCGTGGATGGTGACGTCGGCGCGGGGGTCGGCGGCGATGTCGACGTCGCGGACCGGGTTCGATGAGCCGAGGAAAAGGGTGGCGCCGGTCGGCAGCGCGGCGACAAGGTCGCGGGCGATCTGCGGGCCGGTCGGCCACAGGTCGGCACCGAGCACGCCGTCGACAGCGGCGGCGGCGGACTCCTCGGCCGTTCGCCAGCCCGCCAGCCAGGCCGGGTCGGGCTCGGTGACGTGGGCGAGGTCGTCCTCGTCGAGCCAGCCGCGGACGTGCGTCGCGACGTACTGCGGGTCTGTCCACTGTGGATGATCGCCGATGCCGTACACCGGCACCCGGTCCATCAGCCCCCGCACACCCCGCGACAGCGTCGGACGCCCGACGACGATCACGGCGTCGGGGCGGAGGTGGGCCGGGAGCGCGCCGCCGCCGAGGAGCAGTGGGCCCCGGCGCAGGACGTGGGCACCGCTCTCCACCGCGGCGGCGGCGCCGACGGGCTCGGCGATCACCGGCCAGCCGACCTTGGCCGCCACGCCCGCCGCACTGGCCGCGCGGGCCGGGTCGCCGCTGCCGACGACCATCAGCGACCGCGCGGGCAGCGGGAAGTCGACCCGGTTGCCCGGGACCGTGCGGGCCGCCGACGACGTGGTCCATCGCGCGCCGTCCGCGCGGCCGTCGAGCGAGTCCGGCCATGGCGCGGCGTCGGTCGGGACCAGCGGTTCGCGGAAGGGGATGTTGAGCTGGACCGGGCGGCCGGTCTCGGCCCGCGCGACGCCGCGGCAGACCAGCCCCCGCCACACCGGGTTGAGGCCCGCGCGCGCCTCGGCGACCGGGAAGTCGACGGCCACGGCGGAACTGCCGAAGATGTTGCGCTGGTCGATGGTCTGGTTGGCGCCCGTGCCGTGCAGCTCCGGCGGCCGGTCGGCGGTGAGCAGGAGCAGGCCGACGCCGGAGTGGTGGGCTTCGAGGACGGCCGGGTGCAGGTTGGCGACCGCGGTGCCCGACGTGCAGACGACGGCGGCGGGCCGCCCGGTGGCCCGACCGAGTCCGAGCGCGAGGAAACCCGCGGACCGCTCGTCCACCCGCACGTGCAGGGTGATCCGGCCCCGCGCCTGGTGCAGCGCCAGCAGCAGGGCCGCGTCGCGGGAACCGGGGCAGCACACGACGTGCCGGATGTCGTTGCGGATCAGTTCGTCGACGATGACCGTCGCCATCGCGGTGGACGGGTTCACCGGGCCCCTCGCAGGCACGCCGTCATGGGATCGCCACCGTGGCCTGCGGGAACAGCACCCTTGTCCGCAGCGCCCACCGGGCGATCGACACCCCGGCCTCGGTGAGGCCGACGCGGCGGGCGGTCCAGTCCGCGTCCAGCGCGTCGAGGACGCGCAGCCTGCGCAGCAGCCACGAACCGACCTTCTCGGCGTGCGCGGCGCCCAGCGGGGCGCCGTTCGGGTCGGTCCACTGTTCCTCGTCCAGCACATGGGTGATCTTGCCGAAGATCCGCTCCGGGGACATCCGGTCCTCCATGAGCAGGGAGCTGAAGGTGACCTCCTGGATCACCGCGAGCGCGGGCCGGTCGAGCGCGACGATCGCCTCGCCGACGGCCATGAGCAGGGCGTCCGGGTCGTCGACCACGGTGGCGCCGCGGTCGGTCAGCCGCAGCCGCCGGTTGTCGCGCTCGACCAGGCCGAGGTCGCAGGCCAGTTCTCGCAGCAGCCGGACCGGCGGCCAGCGGGACTCGCCGCGGCCCGTCGCCGGGTTCTCCCGGCACGCGGGCATGATCGCGGCCAGGTCGGCGACCAGGTCGGTGGGCAGGTAGCCCGCGTCGGTCAGCCGGGCGCCCTGGTCGCGGCAGGCGTCGAGCAGGCTCTCCAGCGCGGGCAGGTCGTGACCGTCGGCGTCCGGGGTGCGGCGGACCTCGGGGCGCAGTCGGACCAGCAGCTCACGGCGGGTCTGGCTGCCCCGGCCGCGGGTCCACGAGTCGAGCCGTTCGTCGAGCAGCTTGCCGAACCAGGTGTCCTTGCCGTCGGTCTCGGGGCTCATCAGCAGCCGCATGACCAGTTCGACGCGCTCGGACTCGTCGGTCCCGTCGGCGCGCAGGGTGCCCGCGTCGACGGCCTCCTCCAGCATCCGACCGGCCGCCGCGCGCAGCGCCTGTTCGACATCGCCCGCGCGATCCGACCAGTTCACCGTGGGGGTGTTGGGCGGATGCACGCCGGACGCGCGCCACGCCTGCTCGACCAGCACCCGGTAGCGCGGGTCCTCGGCCTCCAGGATCTCGCGCGTGGTCTCGCCGCGGCACAGGTCGGCGTAGGCGGTGTGGCCGAGCAGGTCGAGCAGCTCGGCGAAGGCCGCGCACGTGTCGTGCACGTCGGCGAAGGCGTCGGCGCCGTCGGGTCTGCGGGCGGCCAGCGGCAGCGTGCCCCACACCATCTGCTGCACCTCGTAGCGGGTGACCTTGGTCGGGTGTGCCGCGGTCGCGCGCATGACCTGCCAGAGGGCGTGCGCGTGTTTCGCGGCGGTGTCGTCCCGCCTGCGGATCACTTCCAGAGCCGAGTCCAGATCGTGCACAAGCTCAGCTTTACACGCCGACCCCCAACCCCGCGAACGGCTGTCCACAGGTCCGCCGGCATGCTCGGCACGTGGCTGACCGCGAGGTATCAGAGTTGTTCGACCCGGCGCGATGGCGCGAGATCGACGGGTTCGACTTCACCGACATCACCTACCACCGGGCCGTCGACACGGGGGCCGTGCGGATCGCGTTCGACCGGCCAGAGGTCCGCAACGCCTTCCGCCCGCACACCGTCGACGAGCTGTACCGCGCGCTCGACCACGCGCGGATGAGCTCCGACGTCGGCTGTGTGCTGCTGACCGGCAACGGCCCGTCGGCCAAGGACGGCGGCTGGGCCTTCTGCAGTGGCGGTGACCAGCGCATTCGCGGCCGCACGGGCTACCAGTACGCCAGCGGCGAGACCGCGGAGACGGTCGACCCGGCGCGCGCGGGCCGCCTGCACATCCTGGAGTGCCAGCGGCTGATCCGGTTCATGCCGAAGGTCGTCATCGCCGTGGTCCCCGGCTGGGCCGCGGGCGGCGGGCACAGCCTGCACGTCACCTGCGACCTGACCCTGGCCAGCACCGAGCACGCCCGGTTCAAGCAGACCGACGCCGACGTGGGCAGCTTCGACGGCGGCTTCGGCTCGGCCTACCTGGCCAGGCAGGTCGGCCAGAAGTTCGCCCGGGAGATCTTCTTCCTGGGTCAGGAGTACTCGGCGCAGGAGATGTTCGCGATGGGCGCGGTCAACCGGGTGGTGCCGCACGCCGACCTGGAGACCGTCGCGCTGGAGTGGGCGGCGTTGATCAACGGCAAGTCGCCGACGGCGCAGCGGATGCTCAAGTACGCCTTCAACCTCGTCGACGACGGCCTGGTCGGGCAGCAGTTGTTCGCCGGTGAGGCGACCCGGCTGGCGTACGGCACCGACGAGGCGGTGGAGGGCCGGGACGCGTTCCTGCAGAAGCGCACCCCGGATTTCGCGAACTACCCCTGGGCGTACTGACGGCATGCCGCGGTCGCTCGAACTGCTCGCCGTGCCGACCGGTCCCGCGCTGCTGGACCTGCTGCCCCGGCTCGCGAATGCGCTGGCCGGTGACGGCCCGGCGCTGCTCCCGGTGCCGGCGGCCGACCCCCGCACCGCCGACGTCATCGCGCGGGCCCTCGCTGCTGGGACCCCGCTGGGCGCCGGCGAGGACGCCAACGACGACCCGACCGCGTTCGTCGTGGCCACCTCCGGGTCGACCGGCACCCCCAAGGGCGCCCTGCTCCCGGCCTCCGCGTTGCTCGCCTCGGCCCGGGCCACCCGGACGTTCCTCGTGGGTGACGAGACCCGGCCCGCGCACTGGTTGCTCGCGTTGCCCGCACAGCACGTCGCCGGACTACAGGTGCTGCAGCGGTCGCTGGTCGAGGGCACCACGCCGACCGTGATGGACACGTCGTCGACGTTCACCGCGGCCCGGTTCGCGGTGGCCGCGCGGGAGACGCCCGGCCCGGTCCGGTTCGTCTCGCTGGTGCCGACCCAGCTCCAGCGGGTCCTGGCCGACCCCGAGGCCACCGCCGCGCTCACCGGGTTCGACGCCGTGCTGATCGGCGGGGCCCCCGCGCCGCCGGCGCTGCTCGCCCGTGCCGCCGAGGCCGGGGTCCGGGTAGTCACCACCTACGGGATGAGCGAGACCTGCGGCGGCTGCCTGTACGACGGGCGGCCGCTCGACGGCGTCACGGTCACGACCGACCGGTCCGGCCGGATCAACCTGGCCGGCGCGGTCGTCGCCCGCGGGTACCGGGGACGGCCGGAC
>DATLIA010000174.1:0-12960 GCA_035540215.1 Actinokineospora sp.
GCCGCGTTCAGAGTCAGCCGAGTTTATGGAGCCGTTCGATGGCCTCGTCCAGGATCTCGTCCTTCTTGCAGAACGCGAACCGAACCAAATGCCGCCACCGGTCCGGGTTGTCCGTGAACACCTGCACCGGCACCCCCGCCACCCCGATCCGCCCCGGCAGCTCCCGACACAGTTCCAACCCGTCCGTGAACCCCAGCGGCCGCACATCCGCGCACACGAAATACGTCCCCGCCGTCGGCCGGACGCCGAAACCGGCCTGCGCCAGACCAGCCGACAGCCGATCACGCTTGACCGCCAACGAATCCCGCATGTCCTTGACCCAGGCGCCCTCGTGGTTCAGCGCGTGCGCGATAGCGGGCTGGAACGGCGCCCCGCCGACGAACGTCAGGAACTGCTTCGCCGACCGCACGGCCGCCACCAGCTGAGCGGGCCCGCAGACCCAGCCGATCTTCCAGCCCGTGCAGTTGAAGCTCTTGCCCGCGCTGGAGATCGTCAGCGTCCGGTCAGCCATGCCGGGCAGTGAGCCCAGGGGGACGTGCGTCAGGCCGTCGAACAGCAGGTCCTCGTAGACCTCGTCGGTGATCGCCAGCAGGTCGTGCTCGATGCAGACCGCGGCGATCTCGGCGAGTTCCTCGGCCGTCAACACCGTGCCGGTCGGGTTGTGCGGGGTGTTGACCAGGATGGCCTTCGTCGCGGGGGTTACCGCGGCGCGCAGTGCGTCAGCGTCGAGGCCGAAGCGGCCTGAGGGCTCCTCGGCGAGCGACACGACGCGGCGGGTGGCGCCGGACATTGCGACCGACGCCGCGTACGAGTCGTAGTACGGCTCGAACATGATCACTTCGTCGCCCGTGTCGACCAGGGCCAGCAGCGACGCGGCGATGGCCTCGGTGGCGCCGACGGTCACCAGGATCTCGGTGTCCGGGTCGAAGTGGGTCCCGTAGCGCGACCGCTGCGCCGCGATGGCCGCGCGCAGCTCCGGGCGGCCGGGGCCGGGCGGGTACTGGTTGATCCCCGCGCCGATCGCCGCCTGGGCGGCGGCGAGCATGGACGCGGGGCCATCGGTGTCCGGGAAGCCCTGGCCCAGGTTCACCGCGCCAGTGCTCACCGCCAGCGCGGTCATCTCGGCGAAGATCGTCGACGTGAACGGGCGCAGCCTGGGTACAAGGGTGGTTCGAGGCACGGAACAGAATCCTCACGGACAATGAGGTCGTGGAGCAAGCGATCCCAGGAGAACTCGAGAAGCGGCGTGCCCTCCGACAGATGAAAGGGGTGGCGCTGGCCTTCCTGCTCGGCGCGACGGCGATCTTCCTCGGCATGACACTCTGGCAGGCCGCCGGTGCACCCGATTGGGTCGGCTACGTCAAGGCCGCGGCCGAGGCCGGGATGGTCGGCGCGCTGGCCGACTGGTTCGCCGTGACCGCGCTTTTCCGCAGGCCACTGGGGCTGCCGATCCCGCACACCGCGATCATCCCGACGAAGAAGGACGTCCTGGGCGACAGCCTCGGCGACTTCGTCGGCGCGAACTTCCTCTCCGAGGAGGTCGTGCGCGAGCGGCTGCGCCGGATCGGCGTGGCCAGCAGGCTGGGCGGCTGGCTCGCCGAGCCCGCCAACGCCGAACGGGTCACCTCCGAGCTGGCCACCGTGGTCCGCGGCGCCGTCACCGTCCTGCGGGACGAGGACGTGCAGGCGGTCATGGAGCAGGCCGTGGTCACCAGGGTCATCGGCACCCCGTGGGGCCCGCCGTTAGGCAAGCTGCTGGAACGGGTGATCGGCGACGGCTCCCACCACAAGCTGGTCGACCTCATGTGCGACCAGGCCTACGACTGGGTCAAGGCCAACCACTCGCAGGTGGTCAACGTCGTCGCGGGCCGCTCCCCGACATGGTCGCCGAAGTTCGTCGACGCGCTAGTCGCCGACAAGGTCTATGGCGAGGTCCTGAACTTCGCGTGGAGCGTCAAGACCGACGTCAACCACCCCATGCGCCTGACGCTCGACAAGTTCCTCACCGAGTTCGCGGGTGACATGCAGACCGACCCGCGCGTCATGGAGCGCGCCGAGCAGGTCAAACACCAGGTGCTCGAACACCCCGACGTGCAGACGCTCATCGGGTCGGCGTGGTCGACGGCGAAGAAGATGCTGCTCGACGCCGCCGAGGACCCGTCGAGCGAGCTGCGCACCCGGGTCCGCGCGGCCCTGGTGTCGCTCGGCGAGCGGATGGTCTCCGACGAGGCGCTGCGGACCAAGGCCGACAGCTGGCTGGAGGGCGCGGCGGCCTACATCGTGCACAACTACCGCGGTGAGATCACCACGCTGATCACCGACACCGTCCAACGCTGGGACGCCGAGGAGACCTCCCGGAAAATCGAGCTGCAAGTCGGCCGCGACCTGCAGTTCATTCGGATCAACGGCACGGTCGTGGGCGCGTTGGCGGGGTTGTTGATCTATGCGGTGGCCCAGCTGATCAGCTGACCTCACCAGCTGATCACTGTGCTCGATGGGCCCAGCTGATCAGCTGAGCTTCGCCCGTTCCCGCCACGCGCGGGCCTTCTCGCGGTTGCCGCACACCTGCATCGAGCACCACGTCCGCGAGCGGTTGCGGGACCGGTCGAAGAACGCCCACTGGCACTCGTCGGCCGGGCAGATCTTCATCCGCTCCCAGTCGCCCAGCACGACGAGGCGGCTCGCCGCGGCCAGGACCGCGCCGGTCACCTCGGCGGCCACCAGCCGCGCGGATCCGTCGACCACCTCGATCCGCACGTCCGCCCCGGGCGGGGGCGGGGCTTCCGGACCGCCGACGCAGCCGCGCAGCCCGTCGCGCACCGCTCGCACATGCTTGGGATCGCCCGGTTCCAACGCGCGCTCGGCCAGCCATGCCAGCCAGAGGACCGGGTCGTCGAGCACGTCGGCGTGTTGTTCGACATCCACGGTGTTCAAGAAATCGAGGACCAACTCCACGTCGCTCACCAAACCACTGTAGGCCGTATACCGGTTGACGTGGCCAGAGCTAACCTCCATTGTTGATGACACTGGTTACGCACGAAGGAGGAGTCATGTCGGTACCCACGCTCGGCGCGGTCGTCTTGGACTGTCCGGACCCGCTAGCGCTGTCGGCCTTCTACGCCCGCCTGCTCGACTGGCCCGAGGCGGAGCCGGGCGACGACAACTCGTGGGTCTCCATCACGGGGAAGTCCGGCCGGATCGACTTCCAGCAGATCCCGGACTACCGGCCGCCGACCTGGCCGACCGGCGACCGGCCGCAGATGTTCCACCTCGACCTGACCGTCGCCGACCTCGCCGCGGCCGCCGAGCGCGCGGTCGGACTCGGCGCGAAACTGCTGGACGACTCGGCCGACACGTTCTGGGTCTACGCCGACCCGGCGGGCCACCCGTTCTGCCTTTGTGCCTGCTGAGGCGACTATTCGCTGTGTGTATACGCATCGTGTAGAGTCCGGGTCATGTCAATCGGACACGCCTTGCTGGGGCTCCTGGAAACAGGGCCTCGGCACGGATATGACCTGAAGCGCGCCTACGACGAGCACTTCGGAGCCGACCGCCCACTGGCCTACGGGCAGGTCTACTCGACGCTCTCCCGGCTGCTGCGCAACGGACTGGTGGAGGAGAGCGGTGTTGAACCTGGGGGAGGTCCGGAGCGCAAGCGGTACGCGATCACGGACGCAGGCGTCACCGATGTCGCGGAGTGGCTCGTGACCCCGGAGAAGCCCGAGATCTATCTGCAGAGCGCGCTCTACATCAAGGTGATCCTCGCGCTCATGTCCGGACGAAGTGCCGGAGAGGTCCTCGACGCCCAGCGCACGGCGCACCTGCGGGCGATGCGCGAGCTGACCGTGCGCAAGCAGCAGGGCGACCTGGCCGACCAGCTCATCTGCGACCACGCGCTGTTCCACCTCGAGGCGGACCTGCGCTGGCTGGAGCTGACCACCGCCCGCCTCGCCGACCTCGGCAAGCAGGTGGCTTCGTGAGCGACTACCTGCTGACCGGGGCCGACCTGCACATGGCCTTCGGGCAGACCAAGGCGCTCGACGGCGCGTCGATGACGGTCGGGCGCGGCGAGATCGTCGCGGTGATGGGGCCGTCCGGCTCCGGCAAGTCGACCCTGCTGCACTGCATGGCGGGGATCGTCGCGCCCGGATCCGGCTCCATCGTCTACGACGGCCAGGAGCTGACCACGATGTCGGACAAGCGGCGCAGCGCGTTGCGCCGCACCGAGTTCGGCTTCGTGTTCCAGTTCGGCCAGCTCGTCCCGGAGCTGACCTGCCTGGAGAACGTCGCGCTCCCGCTGCGCCTCGACGGCATGGCCCGCGCCGAGGCCGAGCGGAAAGCCAAGCTGTGGCTGGAGCGCCTGGAGGTCGACGGTGTCGCCGACAAGCGTCCCGGCGAGGCCTCCGGCGGCCAGGGACAGCGGGTCGCGGTCGCGCGTGCGCTGGTGACCGGCCCGAAGGTGATCTTCGCCGACGAGCCGACCGGCGCCCTCGACTCACTCAACGGCGAGCAGGTCATGCGCCTGCTGGTCGACACGGCCAAGGAGACCGGCGCGGCGATCGTGCTGGTCACCCACGAGCCGAGGGTCGCGGCCTACTCCGACCGCGAGGTCGTCGTGCGCGACGGCCGCACCCGCCAGGTGGAGCTGGTCCAGTGAGGGGCTGGATCAACGATCTGCGCATCGGAGTCCGGCTGGCCGTCGGGGGCGGCCGGACCTCGATCGCCAGGCTCGCGTTGAGCACCATCGGCATCGGCATCGCCGTAGCGGTGCTGCTGCTGGCCGCCTCGGTCGACCCGATGATCCAGGCCCGCACGGACCGAACCGCCGCCATGCAGCCGAACGAGTCGCGGATCGACGACGTGGCGCCGCTGCGTTTCGTCCAGTGGGGCACCGAGTTCAAGTCGGACGCGATCTCCGTCTTGTCGATCGACCCGACCGGTTCGACCTCGCCGCGTCCGCCCGGCTTGCCCGCGATGCCCGCGGTGGGCGAGTTCTACGCCTCGCAGGCGTTGGCGGACCTGCTGGCCGCCGACGGCAGTGAGCTGCTGCGCGAGCGGTTCCCGCAGCGGATGGCCGGGGTGATCGACCCGGACGCGGTGACCGCGCCGGACTCGATGTTCGCGGTCGTCCGGACCGGTCCGATCACCACCGCGCAGGGCAAGGCGGCGTACTCCTTCGGCATCCAGATCAACACGCCTCCGATGGACCCCGGTCTGCTGCTGCTGATCTTGCTCGGGTCGGTGGCGCTGCTGGTGCCTGTCTTCATCTTCATCGCGTCGAGCACCCGGATCGCGGGCGCGGAACGCGACCGCAGGCTCTCGGCGCTGCGACTGGTAGGCGCGGACGGCACGCAGGTGCGGCGGATCGCGGCCGCGGAGGGTCTGGTCGGCGCGGTGATCGGACTGGTGCTGGGCACCGGCCTGTTCCTGGTCGGTCGTCAAGCCGCGGCGGGCGTGCGGATCATGGACGTCAGCGTGTATCCGGGCGACATCTCGCCGACCTGGTGGCTCGCGGTGCTCGTGGTCTTGGCGATCCCGGTGCTGGCGGTGCTTACCGCACAGTTCGCGTTGCGCCGCACCATCATCGAGCCACTGAGCGTCGTGCGGTTCAGCAAGCCGTTGAAGCGCCGTATGGTGCCGCGGGTCGCGGCGGTCTTGCTTGGCGTCGCGCTGCTGATCGGGGCCGACGAGCTCCGCCCGAGTGAACAGCTCTGGTCCGTCGTCGTCGCGACCGGCGCCACGCTGCTGCTCGTCGGCGTGCCGCTGCTGTTGCCGTGGGTGGTGGAGCGGACGGTGTCCGGGCTGCGGGGCGGCTCGTCGTCGTGGCAGTTGGCCATCCGCAGGCTGCAGCTCGACAGCGGGACGTCGGCCAGGGTCGTCAGCGGTGTCGCGGTGGTGCTCGCGGGTGCGATCGCGCTGCAAAGCGTCCTGCTGTCGATCTCGGACAGGTTCGGGCCTACTGAGTACGTCGTGCCGCTGGACTCGAAGTTTGTGGTCCTGGTGGGCACTGATGAGGCGGTGGCCAAACTGACGGCCGACCTGACCGCCTTGGCTCCTGCCGCGCCCGTCGAGCGGTACCGCGACGTCTACCTCCAGTTCGACCGCGACGGCGCGGCCACGAACGTGCGTGTCGCCGATTGCGCGCTGATCGAGCGGAAGCTGGCCGTCACCGGGTGCGCGGACGGCCAGATGTTCTCGACGTACGGCGACACCGACCGCGACGACGGACTCACGCCCGGCCGGAAGGTCTACCTGTCCGAGTCGGGCGGCACGTCAAGCCGCTATGCCGAGTGGACGGTCCCGGCGATCCGGCGGGAGGTCTCGCGGCCCGCGACCGACGAGGTCCTGTTCGGTGTGGTCGTCGCCGACGGGCCATCGGCGCCGAAGCCGGACCCGTCGAGGTGGGTGGCGGGTGCTCGGGTATACGTGTCGGACGAATCCGCGCTCGAACGGGTGCGGACAGCGGCCGTCAAGGTCGGTCCGGATGTGCACGCCCAGTGGTTCTGGGCTTCGACGTACCACTCTCCGCAGGAGGAGTTGTTTCTGACGATCCGCCGCGGCCTGCTCGGCGGCTCGCTGTTCACCCTGATGCTCGCGGGAGTCAGCCTGCTTGTCCTTGCCCTGGAACACATCCGTGAGCGTCGTAGGCCGCTGGCCATCCTGGCGGCGAGCGGGGTGCCGACGGGGGCGTTGGCGCGGTCGCTGTTCTGGCAGATCGCGGTGCCGATCGGACTGGGCGTGGTGGTCGCGTTCATCACGGGCCTGTCGCTGAGCGCGCTGATCATGCGGCTGACGGCGAGCGCGGACTACCAGGTCGACTGGGTCGGTGTCGGGGTGATGACCGTGGCGGCGATCGTGCTCGGACTGCTCGTCTCGGTGCTGACGCTTCCGTTCCTGCGTGGTGCGACCCGGCTGAGCTCGATGCGCACCGAATGACCGGGGGTCGTCACCTGGGGGCCGCTCGGGGCGGCCCCCAGGTGACGTTGGTTCGCGGGTCCGAAGTAGACCAACAGCAGCTTGAATACAAGATTCACAGGCTGTTGACCTGCGGAAACACCGTCGACATATCTATATTTGGTAATACGTTAACAGGGTGACGCAGCTCACAAAGATGCCCTCGATCGGGTGGTCGGCCGGTGAGGATTCCCCCCGCCGGTCCCCAAACCCCTGCATGGAGGACATCGAATGTCGAACCCGCGTATCCGGTCGGCCATGGTCGCCGCCGCCCTCGCGCTCGGCGGTCTCACCCTCGTCGGCGGCGCCAGCGGCGCCACCGCCGCCCCGTCGCTGACCGGGAGCCCTGAGCTCTGCGCCAACCTGCTGTCGGCCGACCGCGCGAAGCCGGGCACCACCGGCACCGAGCGCAACGAGGTCACCCAGTTCCAGGCCGCCCGGGTCAACCAGGACCTCAAGGACAAGGTCGCCGCGATGGGCGCCAACGGCGCGCTCGCCGCCGGTGGCAACATCCCGGTCGTGTTCCACGTCGTCACCGGCAGCGGTGGCGTCGGCAACCTCTCCGACGCCACGATCGCCGCGCAGATCAAGGTCCTCAACGACGGCTTCGCGGGCGCCGAGGCCCCGGGTGTCGCCGCGAACACCGGCTTCACCTTCACGCTGCAGGAGACCAAGCGCTGGTCGAACGCGACCTGGTTCGCCAAGACCGACCGCTCCAACGTCGAGAAGCAGATGAAGACCGCGACCCACGTCGGCACCGCCACCACGCTCAACGTCTGGTCGGTCGACATCAGCGGCTTCGGCTTCGCCACGTTCCCGTGGAACTACGCCCAGAGCCCGAAGCTCGACGGTGTCGTCATCGACTACACCACCGTGCCCGGCGGCAGCGCCACCAACTTCAACCTCGGCAAGACCCTGACCCACGAGGCCGGTCACTGGGCGGGCCTGTGGCACACCTTCCAGGGTGGCTGCACCGCGACCAACGACGAGGTCGCCGACACCCCGGCTCAGTCCAGCTCCACCTCCGGCTGCCCCGAGGGTCGCGACTCCTGCACCCTGCCGGGCACCGACCCGATCCACAACTACATGGATTACTCCTACGACGACTGCTACAACCAGTTCACCGCGGGCCAGAACACCCGCATCCAGAACTCCTGGGCCGCGTACCGCGCGGGCAAGTAACTCTTGACCACTGAAGCCGGAGCACGCGCTGTCCCAAGCGCGTGCTCCGGCTTCGGCGTTTAGTAGCGTGAATCTATGTAGATCCCGTCTACCTAGAGGAGTGCTCCGTGGTCGTCTTTGTGGCGCGCGCAGCGGAGCTCGCCGTGTTGGACAAGCGGCTCGATCGCGTCGAGGCGACCAGGTCCGGGGTGGCGGTGGCGATCCGCGGGCGATGGCAGGTCGGCAAGTCGCGCTCGATCAAGTGGCTGGGCACCGCCTTCGACCACCACGATCTCGCCGCACTGCGGCGGGCGGTCGCTCAGGTGCCAGGATTCGAGCCCGGCGTGACGGGACTGGCCGTGGCGTCGTTGTCCGGCGTGTCCGCGGCCGTTGCCGAGGCGGTCGACCTTGTCGTCAGTGCTGAAGACATCGTGTCTGCCTGGTCGGTCGTCACGCCATCAGGTCATGGAGCCTGAGCGCGAGTTGGATCTCCAGTGCGCGCTCCGGGGCCTGCCAGTCGTGGCCAAGCAGTGACCCGATCCGCTCCATCCGCTGCACCACCGTGTTGACGTGGACATGCAGCGCTTCCTTGGCCCGGGTGAGGTTCGCCCCGCCCGCGTAGTACTCCCGCAGGGTGTGCAGCAATTCCGTTCCGCGCCGGTCGTCGTATTCCAGGACCGGGCCGAGTGTGGCCCGCACGTAGTCCTCCAGGTTCGCCGCCTCGCCGAGGAGCAGGCCGACGAACCCGAGGTCGCCCATCGACCCGCCCTGGCCGATTCGGCCTAGTGCGATGAGCGAACGCGCGCACCTGGCGGCTTCGGCGTAGGCCCCGACGAGTTCGGTGATCCCGGCGACCGGGCCCGCCGCGCCGACCGTCACCGGGGTGTCCACAGTGGACCCCAACTCCGCGGCGGCCCGGGCGGCGAGCTTGCCCGCGTCGGCGTCGCGGGAGAGGACGACGACCTGGTCCGCGTGCACCCCGACCAGGGCGCCATAGCGGGAAGCGGCCATCGCCAGTCGTCGTCGGGGGACGTTGTCGGCGGTGGCGACGAGCACTGAGTGCGGCTCGGTCAGGTCGACGCCGAGGCGGTGGCCGCGGGCCAGCAGCGCGCCCGGGTTGCGGTCGGGGGCGGTGAGCAGGTCGGTCAGCAGTTCGCCGCGCACCTCGTCCTCGGCCTGCGCGACGGACCTGCGCAGCATGAGCAGCAGCGCGGTGACGACGCCCGCGCGTTCGAACAGCCGCCGGTCCGCGTCCTCCAGGGTCGGGCGCCCGGTGAGCAGGAGGCTGCCGAGCAGTTCCTGGCCCGCGTGCACCGCGCACACCCAGGAGTCCGAAGTGGACACCGCGCGGCCGGAGGAGCGGGAGGCGGCGACCGCCTTGACCGTCGGCCGGACGGACCCGGCCCCCGCGTTGGCCAGCTCCGCGCCCGCCGAGTCGTAGACCGCGATCCCGCCGTGCAGCACCTGCGCGACCGCGGCGGCCACCTCCGGCACGTCGCCGCCGCGCAGGACCAAGTCCATCAGCTTGTCATGGGCGTCCTCGGCCCGGCGCATCGCGGCGTTGTGCGCGCTGATCGTCTCGTTGGCGGCGTTCAGCTCGGCCAGCGCCAGCCGGGTCTCGTCGAGCAGGTGCGCGTTGTCGATGGCGATGGCCGCGTGGTCGGCCAGCGACGCCAGCAGCGCGACCTCCTCGGCGGCGAACTCGCGCGGGGCCCGGTCGGCGGCGTAGAGCACGCCGATGACCTTGCTGCCCAGCAGCAGCGGCACCCCGAGGATCGCCGACAGGCCCTCGTCGCGCACCGAGGTGTCGATCGGGCCGGTGTGCCGGAAGCGCTCGTCGGCGAAGTAGTCGCGGGTGGCGTACGGCCGGGCGGCCTGGTCGCGCAGACCGCCGAGTCCCTCGCCCATGGCCAGGGTGACCTGCTGGAACAGCGCCGAGACCGAGCCGTCGGTCACCCGCATGTACGTCCGGCCCGCGACCTCGTCGTTCATCGACAGGTAGGAGACGTCGACACCGAGCAGCATCCGCGCCCGGTGCACGATCGACCGCAGCACCGCGTCGGTGTCGCGCAGCCGGGCCAGGTCGCTCGCGGTGTCGTACAGCGCGGTCAGCTCGGCCTCGCGGCGCCGGTGCGCGGCGACGGTCTGGCGGACCCGCTGGGCCTTCTCGGCGGCCCGCTCGATCCTGGCCAGCTCCGCGCCGGTGACCCCGGCGGCCCGCGCGTCCGCGGCGACCCCGGCCAGCTGGTCGCCGCTCGCGCCGACCGCGAGGAGATCGAGCAGGGTGCGAACCGCATCGGTTGCCACGATGGTCATGGTCGCATCCCGCACAATCCCTTCCTTAGCGCGCGGACTCGGTCGCCGTGGTCTCCACCGGCTTCCGCGCCGCCGGGATCTCGGCGTCGGACACCCGGTCGCCGAGCGAGACACCCTTGGTCTCCTGGGCCGACAGCACCGCGATCGTCGTGATCAGGCACATCGCGACCACGTAGAGCGACACCGGAACCGTGCTGCCGTAGGCCTTGAACAGCGCGACCGCGATCAGCGGTGCCACCGCGCCCGCCGCGATCGACGACAGCTGGCTGCCGACGGACATACCGGTGTAGCGGACCCGCGTCGGGAACTGCTCGGAGAAGAACGCCGCCTGCGGCCCGTACATCGCCCCGTGCAGCACCAGCCCGATCGTCGCCGCCAGGATGATCACGCCGGGCGACTTGGTGTTGAGCATCGCGAAGAACACGAACGACCAAACCGCCATGCCGACCGCGCCGAACAGGTACACCGGCCTGCGTCCGATCCGGTCGGACAGCGCGCCCCACAGCGGGATCGACACGAAGTGCACGGCGGAGCCGATCAGCACCGCGTTGAGCCCGACGCCCTTGGTCAGACCGAGGCCGGTGGTCACGTAGACCAGGATGAACGCGGTGATCACGTAGTACGACACGTTCTCCGCCATCCGCGCGCCGATGGTGATCAGCACCCGCCGCCAGCTGTCGCGGAACACCTCGACCACCGGGGCGTGCGTCCGCGTCTCGGCCTTGGCCTGCGCGGCGAGGAACACCGGGGACTCCGACACGGTCAGCCGGATCCAGAGGCCGATCATGACCAGGACGCCGGAGAGCAGGAACGGGATCCGCCAGCCGTAGGACAGGAACGCCTCGTCGGTCTGGACGGCCGCGAGGATCGCCAGCACGGCCGTGGCCAGCAGGTTCCCGCCGGGCGCGCCGCACTGCGGCCATGACGCCCAGAAACCGCGCCGCTTGTCGTCGCCGTGTTCGGAGACGATCAGAACCGCCCCGCCCCACTCGCCGCCGAGCGCGAAGCCCTGGACCAGGCGCAGCGTGGTCAGCAGGATCGGCGCGGCGATGCCGATGCTCGCGTAGGTCGGCAGCAGGCCCATCGCGAAGGTCGAGCCGCCCATCAGCAGCAGGCTGACCACGAGTAACTGCTTGCGGCCGATCTTGTCGCCGAAGTGCCAGAACAGCAGCCCGCCGACGGGTCGGGCGAGGAAGCCGATCGCGTAGGTCAGGAACGCCAGCAGCGTGCCGGTCAGCGGGTCGGCGGTCGGGAAGAACAGCTTGTTGAAGACCAGCGCGGCGGCCGACGTGTAGAGGAAGAAGTCGTACCACTCGATGGTCGTGCCGATCAGGCTTGCCCCGACGACGCGGAGGAACGGTTTGTTTGCCAAGGGAATCACCACTTTCCGGGGGAGTCGGGGATCAGGTCGCGGTCCAGCCACCGTCGACCGGCAATGACGCACCGGTCAGGTGGCCCGCGTGCGGGCCGCACAGCCACAGCACGAGGTCGGCGATGTGCTCGGCTTCGATGAGCCGTTTGATCGGGACCCGGTCCAGCAGCACGCGCTCGACGACCTCGTCGGCGTCGATGCCGTGCTGGCGGGACTGGGCCTCGATCTGGTTCTCCACCAGCGGGGTGCGCACGTACCCCGGGCTGACGCAGTTGCTGGTCACCCCGTGCGGGGCGCCCTCGATGGCGGCGACCTTCGACAGGCCTTCCAGCCCGTGCTTGGCCGCGACGTAGGCGGACTTGAACGCGCTGGCCCGCAGGCCGTGCACGCTGGAGATGTTGACGACCCGGCCCCACCCGCGGGCGTACATGTGCGGCAGGCAGCGGCGGATCAGCAGGAACGGCGCGGTCACCATGACCCGCTGGATCAGCTCGAACCGCTCCGGCGGGAACTCGTGCAGCGCGGCGACGTGCTGCAGGCCGGCGTTGTTGACCAGGATGTCGACCTCGGTCGGCAGCGCGGCGATCGCGTCGGCGTCGGCGAGGTCGACCGCGTGCGCCCAGCCCCCGACCTCGCCCGCGACCCGCTCGGCCCCCTCGGCGTCCCGGTCGACGACGTGCACTTTCGCCCCCGCGGCGGCCAGCGCGATGACGCAGGCGCGGCCGATGCCACTGGCGCCACCGGTCACCAGGGCGGTCCGCTCATGGATGTGAACTGGCCCACTCGTCATGGGTGTTGACGCTAGGTTCGCGGTCCTGGCGGAGCCATGTGCGCGCGACCCATAATCCGCTGGTCGACCGTGTCGACCTCGGACATGCGGACATGCGCACTGAACTTTGCGTAGGCTGACGCTGTGATTTGTCCCAAATGCCAGAACGCGATGCGCACGGTGGACCGCCAGGGCATCCACATCGATCAGTGCGACGGCTGCCGCGGGATCTTCCTGGACCGCGGCGAGCTCGAGCAGATCCTGACCGCTGAAGAGCGGTATCAGCGAGCTGCCGCGCCGCCGCCGCCCTATGCGGGCACCCCGGTGCCGCCGCCCGCGCCCGCGGCCTATCCGCCGCCCGCGCAGCACTACCCGCCCGCCGGGTACG
>DATLIA010000175.1:0-35412 GCA_035540215.1 Actinokineospora sp.
GCGTACAGGCCGGGGATGACGTTCTCGTTGTCCCGCAAGGCTTCGCCGTGGATGTTGGTCGGGATTCCGCCCATCACGTAGTGACAGGTCGGGAACACCGGCACCGGCTCGGTGACCGGGTCGACGCCCAGGTAGGTCCGCGAGAACTCCATGATGTCCGGGAGTTTCGCGTTCAGCGTCTCTTCGGGCAGGTGCGTGACGTCGAGGACGACGTAGTCCTTGTTCGGCCCGCAACCGCGGCCCTGCAGCACTTCCTGCACCATCGACCGGGCGACGATGTCGCGCGGCGCGAGGTCCTTGATGGTCGGGGCGTAGCGCTCCATGAACCGCTCGCCCGAGGCGTTGCGCAGGATCGCTCCCTCACCGCGCGCACCCTCGGTGAGCAGGATGCCAAGGCCCGCCAGGCCGGTCGGGTGGAACTGGTAGAACTCCATGTCCTCCAGCGGCAGGCCCTTGCGGAACACGATGCCCATGCCGTCGCCGGTCAGGGTGTGCGCGTTCGAGGTGGTCTTGAAGACCTTGCCGAAGCCGCCGGTGGCGAACACGACGGCCTTGGCCTGGAAGACGTGGATCTCGCCGGTGGCCAGCTCGTAGGCGACCGCGCCGGTGCAGACCGGGCCGTTCTCGGTCTCGGTCAGACAGATGTCGAGGACGTAGAACTCGTTGAAGAACTCGACTCCGTGCTTGACGCAGTTCTGGTACAGCGTCTGCAGGATCATGTGACCGGTGCGGTCGGCGGCGTAACAGGCGCGGCGGACCGCGGCCTCACCGTGGTTGCGGGTGTGCCCGCCGAAGCGCCGCTGGTCGATCTTGCCCTCGGGCGTGCGGTTGAACGGCAGGCCCATCTTCTCCAGGTCGAGGACCGCGTCGATGGCCTCTTTCGCCATGATCTCCGCGGCGTCCTGGTCGACCAGGTAGTCGCCGCCCTTGATCGTGTCGAAGGTGTGCCACTCCCAGTTGTCCTCCTCGACGTTGGCCAGCGCGGCGCACATGCCGCCCTGGGCAGCGCCCGTGTGGGACCTGGTCGGGTACAGCTTGGTGAGCACCGCCGTGCGCGGCGAGGAGCCTGCCTCGGCGACCGAGGAGATGGCCGCGCGCATACCCGCGCCACCAGCGCCGACGATCACGACGTCGTACTTGTGGAACTGCATGTGGGTCGCCGTCCTAGTCCGCGCGGATGTTCGGGTCGAAGGTGAAGACCACATACGAGCCCAGCGCCAGGATCAGCACCATGGACACGTAGAGCATGATCTTCAGCCAGAACCGGGTGCTGTCCTTGCGCGCGTAGTCGTTGATGATGGTGCGCAGGCCGTTGCCGCCGTGGATCTCGGCGAGCCACAGCATCGACAGGTCCCAGAACTGCCAGAACGGGCTCGACCAGCGACCGGCGACGAAGGCGAAGTTGATGCGGTGCACGCCGTCATCAAGGATGTTCATGATGAACAGGTGGCCGAGGACTAGCACTACTAGGGCCATGCCCGAGATGCGCATGAACAGCCAGCTGATCATCTCGAAGTTGCTGCGCCGGGCGGCTGGGCGGCGCGGAGCGCGCGGCTTGTCCAGTGACAGAGTCATACTCAGTGGCCCCCGAACATCTCAGTCACCGTGCGCACGAGCATGAAGTAGGCGCCGGGGATCATCACCAGCACCCAGACGCCGAGGATCGCCCACAGCATCTGCTTCTGGTAGCGCGCGCCCTTCTCCCAGAAGTCGACCAGCATGACCCGGATGCCGTTGAGCGCGTGGTAGAGCACCGCGCCGACCAGGCCGACCTCGATGAGGTTGACGATAGGGGTCTTGTAGGTCTCGATGATCTCGTCGTAAGCGTTCGGCGAGACCCGCACGAGTGCGGTGTCGAGCACGTGCGCGAAGAGGAAGAAGAAGGTGAGAACCCCAGTGATGCGGTGGGCCACCCAGGACCACATGCCCGGGTCTCCCCGGTACAGCGTCCCGGTGCGGCGGGACCCGCTGGCCACTTCCGTGGCGCTGGCCGTGTCGGACACGGTGGACGGCCTCCGATGTGTTTGGAACGTCCCAGCCGGGGTCTGTCGTGGACGGCGGCCTGGACTTCGGTCTGAGCGGATGCTAGACCCGCAGACTGGGCCGCACCCAACGCGCGGATCCTCTCTGTGACAGACGAGACATGGCCGCCGCTACGCACAATGGCGGCACGACCACGGTGAGGGCCGTCCACTCGCGACGCGCTCCGTGTGACCCCTATTACTCTTAGTGAGCCTTCACAGTTATCGCAAACGATTGGGTCACGGCCCGCGCGCTGAGGGTGCACGAGCCGTACCGGGGAGTACCTTCCTGCGAATAGCCATCGCGATCCGGTCATCCCGGGAGCGACAATCTCGGAAGGAGAAAGCCTTGCGCCGAATGCGAGGAGTTCGACTCGCTGCGGGGCTGCTTGCGCTGGGCCTCGGCCTGGCGGGTTGCGGCGGGGACACCGGCACCGGTTCCGGAAGCGGTGCCACCTCGGGTGCCACCAAGCCGGCATCCAGTGTCAAGGTCGGCCTGGCCTACGACATCGGCGGTCGCGGCGACCAGTCGTTCAACGACTCGGCCGCGCGCGGGCTGGACAAGGCCAAGTCCGAGTTCGGCGTCGACATCAAGGAACTCGAGGCCGCCGCGGGCGAGACCGACGCGCAGAAGGAAGACCGGCTGCGCCAGCTGGCCGATGGCGGTTACAACCCCATCATCGCCGTCGGCTTCGCCTACGAGAAGTCCGTCGAGAAGGTGTCGAAGGACTACGCGGACGTCAAGTTCGCCATCATCGACAGCGAAGCGCCCAAGGCCGCCAACGTCGGCAACCTGGTCTTCGCCGAGCACGAGGGCTCGTTCCTCGTCGGTGCCGCCGCCGCGCTGAAGAGCACGACCGGCAAGCTGGGCTTCATCGGTGGCGTCAACGTGCCGCTGATCCACAAGTTCGAGCTCGGCTTCACCGCGGGTGCCAAGGCCGCGAACCCGAACGCCACGGTCGACGTCAAGTACCTGACCCAGCCGCCGGACTTCACCGGCTTCAACGACCCGGCCAAGGGTGAGACCGCCGCGAACGGCATGTTCGACGCCGGTGTCGACGTCGTCTACGCCGCCGCCGGTGGCTCGGGCAACGGCGCGTTCAAGGCCGCCAAGGCCAAGGCCAAGCTGGGCATCGGGGTCGACTCCGACCAGTACAACCTGCCGTCGCTCGCCGACGTGAAGGACATCATCCTCACCTCCATGGTGAAGAACGTCGACGTCGCGGTGTTCGACTTCATCAAGTCGGTCAAGGACAACACCTTCAAGGCGGGTGTGACGACGTACGACCTCAAGCAGGGCGGTGTCGGCTACTCCACCAGCGGTGGGAAGGTCGACGACATCAAGGCCAAGATCGACGAGTACAAGGCCAAGATCGTCTCGGGCGACATCAAGGTTCCGTTCCAGAAGTAGGAACGAACGGACCGTGCCACGGGCCCGGGAAGCCGCTTCGCGCGGCTCCCGGGCCTTTGGCCGCAACAGAGCCGCATCTGGCTGCGGCTACCAGTCCCTCGACCGAAGGATTCGGCCGTGTCAACGGAGCCATCGCAGACGGCGGGCAGTGATCCTGCCATCGCCGTCGAGCTGAGCGGGATCACCAAGCGCTTCCCCGGCGTGATCGCCAACTCCGACGTCAACATCGCGGTCCGGGCGGGCACAGTGCACGCCCTGGTCGGCGAGAACGGCGCCGGGAAGTCGACCCTGATGAAGATCCTCTACGGGATGCAGCGTCCCGACGAGGGCACCATCGCAGTCGGCGGTCACCCAGTCGTGTTCACCTCGCCCGCGGACGCCATCAAGGCGGGCATCGGCATGGTCCACCAGCACTTCATGCTGGCCGACAACCTGACCGTCCTGGAGAACGTCGTCCTCGGCGGCGAACCCCGGTCGGGCATCGGGCTGGACTTCGCCGCCGCGCGGGACCGCATCCGCGAGATCTCCGACAACTACGGCCTCAACATCGACCCCGACGACCTGGTCGACGACCTCGGCGTCGGCCAGCGGCAGCGGGTGGAGATCCTCAAGGTCCTCTACCGCGGCGCCCGGACGCTGATCCTGGACGAGCCGACCGCCGTGCTGGTCCCCCAGGAGGTCGACGAGCTGTTCGGCAACCTGCGTGAGCTCAAGGCCGAGGGCCTGACCATCCTCTTCATCTCGCACAAGCTCGACGAGGTCCTCTCCGTCGCCGACGAGATCACCGTCATGCGCCGGGGCACCACGGTCGCCAGCGTCCTGCCCAAGGACGTCACCGCGCGCAAGCTGGCCGAGCTGATGGTCGGCAGCGCCCTGCCGGTGCCCGAGCTGCGCGAGTCCACGGTGACCGACCGGCCGATCCTCGAGGTCCGCGGCCTCAGCGTGACCAGCCCCGACGGCCGCCGCGTGCTCGACGACGTGTCGTTCACCATCCACGCGGGTGAGGTCCTCGGCATCGCCGGGGTCGAGGGCAACGGGCAGGCCGAGCTGGTCGAGGCGCTGATGGGCATCCGCCAACTGGCTTCAGGCTCGGTCCGTCTGGCTGGAACCGACATCAGCAAGACCTCCACCAAGGACCGCCGCGAGGCGGGCATGGGCTACATCCCCGAGGACCGGCACCGCCAGGGCGTGCTGCTGGAGGCCACCCTCTGGGAGAACCGCATCCTCGGCCACCAGACCCGCAGCCCCAACGCGCGCGGCCCGCTGCTCGACCGCGCGGGCGCCCGCGCCGACACGCGGCGCATCGTCGAGGAGTACGACGTCCGCACGCCGAGTATCGAGGTCCACGCCTCGGCCCTGTCGGGCGGCAACCAGCAGAAACTCATCGTCGGCAGAGAAATGAGCGGTTCCCCGGTCGTGCTCATCGCCTCCCACCCGACCCGCGGCGTCGACGTCGGCGCGCAGGCCGCGATCTGGGACCACGTGCGCAACGCCAGGGCCAACCAGCTCGCGGTGCTGCTGATCTCGGCTGACCTGGAGGAACTGATCGGCATGTCCGACACGGTCACGGTCATCCTGCGCGGCAGGCTCGCCGGCCAGTACGACCCGGCGACGGTCACCCCACAGGAACTCGGCTCGGCGATGACCGGCGCGGGGAGTGAGGGCTGATGAAAAGGCTGACCCCCCGAGCCCTGCTTCTCGGCCTGGCCGCGCCACTGGGCGCACTCGTGTTCGCGGCAGGCCTCTGCGCGGTGATCCTCCTGGTCACCTCGCACTCCCCGGCGGACACCGTCGACGCCATGTCGACCGCCGCCCAGCGGCCCCGAACCCTGGTGAACTCGCTGAACACGGCGACCACGTACTACCTGGCGGCGGTGGCGGTCGCCGTCGGCTTCAAGATGAAGCTGTTCAACATCGGCGTGGACGGCCAGTATCGGCTCGCGGCGATGCTGTCGGCGACGCTGGCGGGCGCGGCGTTCATGGAGGGCCTCCCGTCGTTCCTCCGGATCACCATGACGATCGTCGCGGCGATGCTGGTCGGCGCCGCGTGGTCGGGGCTGGCCGCGTTGCTCAAGGTCACGCGCGGCGTCAGCGAGGTCATCTCGACGATCATGCTGAACGCCATCGCCACCTACCTTGTGTCGTACCTGCTCAACCCCGCCCGGCTGGCCGAGAACGTGCCGGGCAGCAACAACATCAGCACCCGCCCGATCAACGAGGGCGGACAGGTCACAGGCATCACGGTCGAGGGCTCGTCCTCGAAGATCTTCGGCCTGTTGTTCCTCGCACTCGCGGTCGGCTTCCTGTACTGGTTCGTGCTTTCCCGCACCCGGTTCGGCTTCGAGCTGAAGGCCACGGGCCTCTCGGAGTCGGCCGCGGTGGCCAGCGGTGTGAGCGTGAAGAAGATGGTCGTCCTCTCGATGCTCATCTCGGGCGCGATCGCGGGCCTGGTCGGCATGCCGCAGCTGCTCGGCTCGTCGTATTCCTACGCGCTGGACTTCCCGGCGGGCATCGGCTTCACCGGCATCGCGGTGGCGCTGCTCGGCCGGAACCATCCGGTCGGCATGGCGGTCGCGGCTCTGCTGTGGGGCTTCCTGGACAACACGGCGAACTCGCTGGACGTCGCGGGCATCCCCCGCGAGATCGTCTTGATCATGCAGGGCGTGATCGTGCTGTCGGTGGTCATCGCCTACGAGTTGGTCCGCAGGTACCGGGTGGCGGCTGAGCAGCGTGAAGTCGGCCGTGCCCTTGGCCGGACCAAGGCCCTGGAAGAGGTGTCCGCATGAGCGCCGGGGGACTGACGGTCGGAATGCAGACGGCGCCCGCCGCCAAGCGTGGGCGCAAGTTCTCGCCGATGGTCTACCTGATCGCGGTTGTCGTCGGACTGCTTGTCCTATCGTTGGTGCGGGTCCTGGCTGGTGCCACCGACCTCACATCGGCGGGCACCGTCCAAGCGGCGATCACCGCCGCCGTCCCGATCGCGATGGCCGCACTGGCCGGGCTCTGGTCGGAACGCGCCGGCGTGATCAACATCGGCCTTGAGGGCATGATGGTCCTCGGCACGTTCGGTGCCGGATACGCGGGCTACCAGTGGGGACCGTGGGCAGGTGTCGCGTTCGGACTCCTGCTCGGCATCTTCGGCGGCCTGCTGCACGCCGTCGCGACGGTGACCTTCGGCGTCGACCACATCATCTCCGGTGTCGCGATCAACCTGCTGGCGCCGGCGGCCGCGCTGTTCCTGTCCAAGCTGTACTTCGCGAACGCCCCCGGCGGCGGCCAGAAGCAGTCCCCACGCGTCGAGGACGCGGCCAAGGTCTCGATTCCAGGCCTGGCCGATGTTCTGGGTGACCTGGAGGCCAAGCACTGGTTCTTCGTGTCCGACCTGGCGGGCATCCTGCGCGGACTGCTGACCGAGGTGTCGCTGCTGTCGATCCTCGCCGTGCTGCTGATCATCGGCACGGCGTACGTGCTGTGGAAGACGCCGTTCGGCTTGCGGCTGCGGTCGTGCGGTGAGCACCCGATCGCGGCGGAGTCGCTGGGTGTCAATGTCTACAAGTACAAGTACTACGCGGTGATCGGCTCCGGCGCCTTCGCGGGTCTGGGCGGCGCGTTCCTCGCGATCAGCTCGGGTCAGTTCCGCGATGGACAGACCGGTGGCCGAGGCTTCATCGGCCTGGCCGCGATGATCTTCGGCAACTGGCGGCCCGGCGGGCTCGCCACGGGCGCGGGCCTGTTCGGCTACACGGATGCGTTGGCGCTGCGTGGATCGACGGCCGTGCACGCGCTGCTTCTGTTGCTGGGCATCGCGTTGGTCGTGGTCGCGGTCATCCAGTACCGCGCGGGCCACAACGTCCTGTCCGGCGTCGCCGCGGCGATCGGCGTGCTGTTCGGCTGGTGGTACTTCACCAGCGACGAGGTCCCGCCCGAGCTGGTCGGCGCCGCGCCGTACGTGGTGACGCTGCTGGTGTTGGCTTTGGCAGCGCAGAAACTGCGCATCCCCAAGGCGATTGGTGAGATCTACCGTCGGGGCGAGGGCAAGTGATCGACTGGGTCTCGCTTCGCGATGAGGCTGTGAAGGCCGCCGCGTCCGCCTACTGCCCCTATTCGGGGCTGCAGGTGGGCGCGGCGGCGGTGGTCGACGACGGCCGGGTCGTCACTGGGTGCAATGTGGAGAACGCGGCCTACGGCGTCGGCATCTGCGCTGAATGCACCATGGCAGGCCAGTTGCGTATCACCGGCGGCGGCAGGCTCGTCGCGGTCGCGTGCCGCAGCGGCGCGGGGGACCTGCTGATGCCGTGCGGCCGGTGCCGTCAGATCATCTTCGAGCTGGGTGGTCCGGAGTGTCTGGTGGACACTCCGTCTGGCCCGAAGCCGATGTCAGAGGTCCTACCGGACGCGTTCGGCCCTGATCAGCTGCCGGGATGACCACCTCGGCCTGACACAGGGTCGCGGCCTGGAAGAGGATGTCGGCGAGTTCGGTCCATGGGCATCCGTCGGGGCCTTCGGTGGTCGCGCGGACCACGACTTCGCTGATCTTGTTGCGCAGCAGCACAAGCATGGTGACGAGGTCGTGCTGTTCGAGCGTCAGGAACTCACCCACGCCGCTTCGCCCACGCGTCGGCGAAGTGGCGCAGGAGGTCGTCGTCGGACCAGTCGCCGCCATGGACGGCGATCGCGTCGGCAAGGGGTTGCGGTCCTTCGAACACCGGGCGCGGAAGCGTGTCCTTGACGACGAAGTACCGGCGTTGCTCGACACACGTGCCGCGAAAGACGGCGATGTAGCGGTCGCCTTTGGCCCAGCGGAAGGTGTGGCCGTGGGCGTACAGGCGGGAGCAGGCGGTGGCTCCGGTGTACGGGTTGGTCAGACCCTGGATCTGCATAGGGACAAGCGTGGCGGGGTGAACAGAGTTGCCCCAGGGGGAACATATGGTCAAAGGTTGGAGTGGCCGAATTCCTTGCCTCCCTGGGAAACTGACGCCATGACCGCGAACTCGGCCCGCATGCGGGGCCTTGCAGCTGAACTCAAGCAGATCCGCAAAGATGCGAATATCACGATGCGCGAGGTCTCCGAGCAGACCGGATTCTCCTTGGCGAAGCTGAGCCGTATCGAGAACGCGATCAGGGAAATCAGCTTGGTGGACACGGCTTCCCTGGCGGCCGTCTATCGGGTCACCGGAGATGAGCGAGCCAAGCTCCTCGATCTCGCTGCGAACGTCCACCAGTCTTCCTGGTGGGCGTTCGCCGGAACGCATGCTTCCGCGCCCGCACCGCTGCATTGGCACCTCTCTGCCCTCATCGCCTTCGAGAAGCAGGCGACCCGAATCGTCCACGCGGCGATGTTGAGGGTGCCTGGCCTGCTGCAAACGCCCGACTACATCCGTGCGGTGATGATGACCGGTCGCGTGCCCGTCGATCGGGCGCGAGTGCTAATCGAAACTCGCCTCCGGCGTCAGGAGATTCTGCGCAAGGCAAACGCGCCCCGATACTTGGCGATCCTCGACGAAGGGGTTCTCCGCAGGCGGATGGGAAGTGCCGAATTGATGGCCGGTCAGGCCCGACATTTGTGCGAGATGGCGGAACTGCCTAATGTGGACATTCGGGTTATCACGTTCGACACTGGCCTGCACGCCGGTCTTGAAGGCAGCTTCTCGCTCATGGGCTTCGCTGCGGCGAGTCCTGTCGTCTTCATCGAGCACGGCAAGTCGGCGGTGTACTTGCACGAGGAGGATGAGATCTCCGCGTTCCAGGGAGAGGTGAGCAGTATGGTGAAGGCGGCGCTCAGTTCAGCCGATTCGGTGAGGTTTCTGAGGCGCCTCCAAGCCAGCTACAGCCGGGAGTGAAACAAGATGGATCTTGGTCACGGTCGGTGGCGGAAGTCGAGCCGTAGTGGCCCCGAAAACGAGTGTGTCGAGGTTGCCTACGTGCCCGGTCAGGTGGGCGTGCGGGACTCCAAGAATCCCGATGGCGGTCTCCTCGACCTTCCCGAACCAGCCTGGCATCCGTTCCTCCGCCGGATCGGCCGTGGGCGGGCCTGAGCCCACCCACGACCAATCTTGATCAGCGCAGATCAGCGCGGATCCGGCCTGATCAGGCCTTGAACGTCACCGTCACCGTGTCCCCGGTGATGGCGACAGTGCCCTTGGTTCCCTTGCCGTCGAAGTCGACGCTCTTCTCCGTGTCGGCGGTGAGCTTGTAGCCCGCCGCGGGCAGGGCGTCGCGGTAGAACCGCAGGATCTTCTCCGCGCCCTCGCCGACCACGACGAACGAGCCCGCGCTGCCCGCGATCGGGTTGATCTTCCCGCCGCTGACGACCGGGAAGTCCTTGGGTGCACCCTTCGGCAGGGCCGGGAGCACGATCGGCGGCTCCGAGCCCGCGGCGGGCACGGACGGCGGGGCCGGGGCGCCGGTGGCGACCGGGCCGTCGGTGGCCGACGTGTCGGTCTTGTCGGTGCTGTCGGTCTTGGCCTCACCGGACGCCGCCGTGGTCGGGGCGTAGTCGGCGGTCTTGGCGTCACCGCCGCAGGCGGCGGTGCCGAGGCCGACGCAGATCGCCGCGGTAGCGAGGATCAGGCGCGCGGCCATGGTGGTGTTCTTCATGGTGATGATCTCCATGCAGGGTTGGCGACGGGAACCCCCGTACTTCCCGGCCGAATTGGCCAGACTCCCCGGCTGGGTTCCCTCCATCGAGGCCGACGAGGCTGCCGAGGATACGGTTAGTGAAGTCGCGACACTGTAGTGAGGTGTTAGGTGGAGCGATTCAGTGACGGCGCATTTATTAACAGAGTTCGTGTCGACCTGAATGGCAACACTGGCCGTTATCCGTTCACTCTCCCGATCGTTCAGCGGCTCATTCGGTTGGGTGGCCTGGATCTGGCGCGCGTGCCTTACACGATCGGGTGGACCTGGTTTGACCTGCGGAAATCAACACTTTCGGTCGGTAAGATCGAACACGTGTTCTCTACTGGGGCTGGCGCGCAGATGGGCGGCGTCGAGGTGTTGGACCTGCTGCGCGAGATCCAGCGCAGGCGGGCCGCCCTCGATGCCGAGGAAGTCCGCGCGCTGGCCCAGATGGCCGAACTACGCCCCGGCCGCGACGCAGGCGGCCATCAGTTCGCAGGCGCCGAGGTCGGCGCCGCGTTGACCTCGGAGCCCGGCCCACGCCGCTACCCGGGTCGCGGCCGCCGCTCGCCTGTCCACCATGTTTCCCTCCACTGTGGACGCCCTCGCCGACGGCCGCATCGACCTCCCCCGGGCACACGCCCTCGCCGAGATCACCACCACCCTGACCGATGACCACGCCCGCGAGGTGGAGACCTGGATCCTCGCCCGCGCCGAACACAAGACCCTCGACCAATGGCGCCAAGCGTTGCGCGCCAAGAAAGACCGGATCGACCCCGAAGGTGCCGACCGGCGCCGCGAACAACGCCGTGTCGAACGCCGGGTCGACCTCTACGCCGCCGAGGACGGCATGGCCCACCTCGACATCTACGACACCGGCGAACGCCTCCGCGCCGTCTACCTCATCGTCGACAAAATGGCCCGCACCATGCGCGCGAACGGCGCCTCCGACCCGCTCGACACCCTGCGCGCCGACGCACTCCACGACATCGTCGTCAACGGCGGCGGCCGCGGGGTCACCGTCGAACTCCAGGTCGCCGTGCCCTACTCCGTGCTGCTCGGCGCGCACGTCGGCGGCACCCTGCACGGCTACGGCGGCGTCCCCAACATCGCGGTCAAGGAACTGATCACCACCCACGACACCACCTGGCGGCGCATCATCACCGACCCCGTCGGCAAAGTCCTCGAAGTCAGCGCCCGCCGCCACCCCGGCACCGACCTCGCCCGCCACATCCGCCTGCGCGACCTGACCTGCCGCTTCCCCGGCTGCCACCGGCCTGCCGCCGCGTGCGAACTCGACCACACCACCCCGCACAGCCACGGCGGCACCACCAGCGCCGCCAACCTCGGCTGCCTGTGCCCTGCGCACCACAAACTCAAAGACCAACCCGACTGGCAGCTCAAACAAACCCGACCAGGACTCTTCGTCTGGACAACACCCACCGGACAGACACACGTCGTCGACCAGGAATCACTTGTCGACTACGACATCCCGCAACCGAACATCCCGCAACCGAGACCACCCCAGCAGTCGCGCCGCGCTGTCGCGGAACCCGCGCCGTTCTGAACTGGGACCGACTCCACAGTCGGGATACGGTGGGCGCCGGGGACAAACTTCGGGAGGGCGTCAGTGGAGCGGTTCAGTGCGGTCGACGTGATCAGGGCCAAGCGCGACGGCGCTCGGCTCAGCGACGACCAGATCGACTGGGTGATCGACGCTTACACCCGCGGCGTGGTGGCCGACGAGCAGATGTCCGCGCTGGCCATGGCCGTGTTCCTCAACGGCATGGACACCGACGAGACCGCCCGCTGGACCGCCGCCATGGTCGACTCCGGCGAAGTCCTGACCCTGCACAGCGACCGGCCGACCGTCGACAAGCACTCGACCGGTGGGGTCGGCGACAAGATCACCCTGCCGCTCGCCCCGCTGGTCGCCGCGTGCGGCGCCGCCGTGCCGCAGCTGTCCGGCCGCGGCCTCGGCCACACCGGCGGCACCCTCGACAAGCTCGAATCCATCCCCGGCTGGCGCGCCCGTCTCACCACCGAGGAGATCCTCGCCCAGCTCGGCGACGTCGGCGCCGTGGTCTGCGCGGCGACCGAGGGCCTTGCCCCGGCCGACCGCAAGCTCTACGCGCTGCGCGATGTCACCGGCACCGTCGAGTCCATCCCGCTGATCGCCAGCTCGATCATGAGCAAGAAGATCGCCGAGGGCGCCGACGCCTTGGTCCTCGACGTCAAATGCGGCTCCGGCGCGTTCATGAAGACCCACGCCGACGCGCGTGCGCTGGCTGAGGCCCTGGTCGGCATCGGTGTGGCCCGCGGCATCAAGATCGCCGCGCTGATCACCGACATGTCCGTCCCTCTCGGCCGCGCGGTCGGCAACGCCGTCGAGGTCGCCGAATCCGTCGAGGTCCTGCGCGGCGGCGGCCCGGCCGACGTCATCGAGCTGACCGTGGCACTGGCCCGGGAGATGCTGAGCCTGGCCGGTCTGTCCGATGTGGACCCAGCAGCGGTACTGGCCTCCGGTGCGGCGTATGAGACCTGGGCCCGGATGATCAGCGCCCAGGGCGGCGACCCTGACGCGGCGATGCCTTCGCCTCGGCACGTGCACATCGTCGAGGCGCCCGCGTCCGGCGTCGTGTCCAAATTGGACGCTTACGCGGTCGGCGTCGCGGCGTGGCGGCTCGGTGCGGGGCGGGCCCGCAAGGAGGACCCGGTCCAGGCCGCCGCGGGGATCCTGTGCCACGCCAAGCCGGGCGAGCCGATCAAGGCGGGCGACCCGCTGCTGGAACTGCGCACCGACACCCCGGACGCGGTACCCGCCGCGCTCGCCGCGCTGGAGGGCGCCTACGCCGTCGCCGACTCCGCACCACCCACGAACCCACTGATCATCGACGCCCTGCGCCCCTGAGGCTTCAGGTCCGCTCGGCCGCGATCGCGGCCGAGCGCAGGCGATCGACGAGTTCGATGAACCCGGCGAGCCTGTTGTCGATGGTGTTCTGCAGGATTTCCGTATCGAAGTCGGCGTACTGGTGCGCGATCATGTTCCGCATTCCGACGATCTTCGGCCAGTCGGCAGGTGCCTCGACTTGAATCAGGTCGTTGTCCACCCGGCCGACGGCGTCGATCGCGACCTCCAACCGATGGCTGACGGCATCGCGGACCAGCGCGTCGTCAAGCGAACCACGGGTCAGGTGTTCTTGGAGCACGCGCAGGTGTTCCACCGCGTCATCGAGGTGTTGGACATCGGTCCGCCGCCGCTTGGTCACAACTCCACCGCGTCGGCGAGCGCTGATGGGGCCACATGCGGTTTGAGCATCCGGGCGGGAACCACATCCACGGGGTGGCCCAACAGGCGTTCCAGTTCCAGGTCGAGAGACGCGAGGTCCAGCAGGTCGGCGCCAGGGGCGAGATCGACGAGCAGGTCTATGTCGCTGTCCTCGTCATCCTCGCCGCGCACGACGCTGCCGAAGACGCGGACGTTGTGCGCCTTGTGCGCCAGCGCGAGGGCGAGGATCTCGTCTCGGTGTCTGGCCAAGAGCCTGCCCAGTGCCGAGGTCGGGTGAAACCTGGTCGCCCGGTAGGCCCGGAGCAGCCTGGACACCTCGGGCTGGCTTCTGCCTATCGCACGGGCGATCTGCTGCTGGGTGAGACCTTGGTCGGCGGCTTTCCCGACCGCGTTGCGCAGTGACGTGCTCGCCTCGAGCCGCAGTCGGTCGGCCTCTGCCGCGACACGCGCTAGTTCCCGCCGCAACTCGACGTCAGGGTGCATATAGCAAATGCTATAACACGATCGACGGTAGTTGGGAACGTGAGAAACGCCCCGCCCCTGAACCGGGGCGGAGCGTCCTCAGATCACAGTGGTCAGGTCAGCAGGTCGGCTCGGCCGCCTGGGCCGGGACGCTGACCGCGTCCCAAGCCGCCTTGACCGTGTTGAACTCGGCGCAGCTGCCCGGGTACAGGTTCTTGGCCGCCTGCAGCGTCCAGGTCCGGTAGGTCAGGTAGTTGCTGGTGGTGGTCTTCATCAGCATGGCGTTGTAGAGGACGGTGATCGCCTTCTGCACGCCGATGCCGGTGACGGCCGAGTTGTTGCAGGTCGGGCTGGCGGGCTGGCCGTTGGTCGGGTTCGAGCCCTCGGCGAGCAGGTAGAACCAGTGGTTGCCCGGGCCCGCGGCGGCGTGCACCTCGGTCGACGGGATCGCGCTGGAGTAGCAGTTGGCGTGGCCCTTGAGGCTGGGGTTGTACATGTTGCGGATCGGGCCCGCGCCGACCAGGTTGATCTCCTCGCCGACGAGATAGTCCGGCGCGTCGAACTGGGTGGGCTGGTTGGCGAAGGCCTCGGTGGCCGCGCCGAAGGTGTCGGCGATGAACTCCTGGGTGCCGCCGCGGGAGATGCCGCCCGGGGTCTTGTCGTCGATGCCGTGGCCGAACTCGTGCGCCACGACGTCCATCGAGCTGATCCACTGGTTGGCCTGGTTGTGGCCGATCGCGATCTCGCGCCCGTTGTAGTAGGCGTTGACCGCGTTCAGGCCGACCTTGATCGGCCAGCCGCCGCCCGCGCCGTCGAAGCTGTTGCGGCCCAGCCACTGGCTGAGCATCTTGTTCTCGGTCTGCGCGCCGTAGAGCGCGTCGACGCAACCGGTCTCGAGGCTCGTGGAGTTGCCATCGCCCCACGCGTCGTCGCTGCCGCTGAAGGCCCTCTTGCCGCTGCCGCAGGACAGGTTGCCGACGGTCGGGTCGACCATCGAGAACTTGGTCCCGGCCTGGGTCGTGTCGAGGTGCAGCGGGTTCGGGCCGTTGAAGCCGCCGGTGCCGGTGCCGTGGGTGACGTGCTCGTCGGTGCGCAGGACCTGCCCGGTGACGGCGTCGACGTCGACGGTGAGCCTGCTGTCGCCCTCGGCGCCGGTGCCGTCGACGACGGTCTCCCACGCGAGGCGGGACGAGTCGGCGAGGACGACGAGGCGCGAGCCCTCGACCTCGGTGACCGTGCGCAGCTGGGCGCGGGCGATCGACTCGGCCTTGCCCTTGGTCAGGGTCGGGGTGGTCGACACCTCGCCGAGCGCGCGGTCCTGCGCGACCGACGTGTGGACGAGGTTGCCCGCGCCGTCGGTGACGACGACGAAGTCGCCGCCGACGACCGGCAGGCCCTTGTAGGTGCGCTCGTAGGCGGCGTACCTGGCGTTGCCGCTGGTCACGACCGACCCCGCGACGAACGCGTCGTGCTTGCTCGCGTGCAGCGCGGCGGGGCGGGCGGCGACGAGTGCGTCGACCCGCTCGGCCGCGGACGCGGCGTTGGTGGTGGTGGCGTGCGGCGCCGCGGTGGCCGGGGTGGCCACTGCGATGCCCGCGGCGGCGACACCCGCTGCGGCGAGTACGCGGTGGGACAGCTTCACGGGAACGTTCTCCTTTTCCCGGGCCTGTTCTGGGCGCACGACAACAGACCCGGCATCGAGGAAAAATGCAGGGATGGAAATAGTGGAATTCGCAGGAAAGGAATAGTCGCCTGTTCGCGCTGGGCGCGCACGAAGGTGATGTTCCTCGGCCCGGGCCGCCCTGCCTGGGTTGCTTATCAACGTATCCGCATGGTTCGCCTGGCGACAGCGTTTGGGATTGCCTGTGAATTCCCAGTATTAACGGTCACGCAAAGTGGCGATTTTTGCCGCCCTTGCCGCGAGATGTCCGATTACGCTGTCACGCTGGGTTATTTCGCACGCTCGTATACCAGCGTCTCAATGCCGTCAAGGATTCGATCAAGACCGAAGATGAACTCGTCGTCCGGCGGGTCGGCCTTGTCGAAGATGCCCGATTCGAGTATTCCGGTCAGTTCGGGGTAATTAACCGGGTTTATGAGTCTGCGCAGCGTGGACGAGTAATTCGGCATGAGGTCGCGCCACTTGATACCGATGTCGGCGGCGAGGGTGGCGGTGGCCCGGGTGTAGCCGGTGACGAGCAGGATCGCCGACATCTTGTCCGAGGGCGTCAGCCGGGTCTCGGCGAGCGCGCACAGGCCGCTCTCCAGCCATAGCAGCTGGGTGGGCATCAGCGGCGGGCCGCTGATCGGCACCCGGAGCACCCATGGATGGGCGCGCAGCGTGGCGAGTTCGGCCCACGCCCACTTGGTCAGACTCTCCCGCCACGCGCCCATGATCGGTTCGGGAGCAGGGTGGTAGGCGGTGTCGATCATCAGGGCGATCAGCTCGTCCTTGGCCGCGACATAGCGGTAGAGCGACATCGCGCTCGACCCCAGCTCGGCGGCGACCCGGCCCATCGACAGCGCGTCGATGCCGTCCCTGTCGGCGACCGTGATGGCGGCCGCGACGATCCCTTCCAAGGTCAGCCCGCGTTTCGGTCCCCGGTTCGGCCGCTCGCGCAGCCCCCAGGCCGCCTCGATGCTCTCCGGCAGTCCAGGCAGTCCAGGCAGTCCGTTGGTCGTCATGGCCTCCGCCTTCGGTCGGGCTTGACCACATCATAGTTCTGCGTATAACTTACGCAGTAACGCGTACGGGGTACGCAGTAACGAGGGGAAAGATCATGAACACCACCGCGGGTCGCAAGGAGTGGATCGGGCTCGCCGTCCTGGTCCTGCCGTGTCTGCTGGTCTCGATGGACGTGAGCGTCCTGTTCTTCGGCTTGCCGTTCATCAGCGCCGACCTGGGCCCGACCGCGAGCCAGCAGCTCTGGATCATGGACACCTACGGGTTCGTCCTCGCCGGTCTGCTGATCACGATGGGCGCCGTCGGCGACCGGATCGGCCGCCGCAGGCTCCTGCTCACCGGCGCGGCGGCCTTCGGCGCGGCCTCGGTGGTGGCGGCCTATGCGGACTCGGCGGAGATGCTGATCGCCGCCCGCGGCGTCCTCGGCCTGGCGGGCGCCACGCTCATGCCCTCCACCCTCGCCCTGATCCGCAACATGTTCCACGACGCCGCCCAGCGCAAGACCGCGATCGCGGTCTGGACCGCGGGCCTGACCATGGGCGCCACCATCGGCCCGATCGTCGGCGGGTTCCTGCTCGACCACTTCTGGTGGGGCTCGGTGTTCCTGATCAACGTCCCGGCCATGGCCCTGCTCCTGGTCGTCGGCCCGCTGCTGCTCCCCGAGTTCCGCGCGCCGGAGTCCGGCCGGTTCGACCTGCCCGGCGCCGCGCTGTCGCTGGTCGCGGTCGTCGCGGCCATCTACGGGATCAAGCGCGCCGCGATCGACGGTGTCGACGGTCTCGCGATCGCCACGCTGGTGCTCGGCCTGGCTCTCGTCGCCGCCTTCGTCCACCGGCAGCGGACCACGGCCCACCCGCTGGTCGACATCGCGCTGTTCCGCGACCGGACGTTCAGCGCGTCGGTGCTGATCAGCGTGGTCAGCATGTTCTGCTTCATCGGGATCACGCTCTACACCAACCAGTACATGCAGCTGGTCCTCGGCATGCGGCCGTTCACCGCGGCACTGTGGTCGCTGGCGGTCATGCCCGGCGTGATGATCGTGATGACGGTGTCTGGCGTGCTGGCCAACAAGGTCAAGGTGTCGGTGCTCGTCCTGTCCGGCCTGGTGATCCTCACCGCCGCGTTCGTCGTGCTGACCCAGGTCCGCGTCGACTCGCCGCTGTGGCTGATCCTGACCGGCGCGGGCCTGGTCGCCTCCGGTGTGCTGGTCACGACTTCCCTGCTGGCCGACCTGATCCTCACCGCCGCCCCGGCCGAGAGCGCGGGCGCCGCGTCGGCGGTCTCGGAGACCGGCAGCGAACTCGGCGCCGCGCTGGGCATGGCCATCCTCGGCAGCGTCGGGGCCGCGATCTACCACAGCGAGATGGCGGGCCCGATCGCGGCGCTGCCACTGCCAGCCGAGTTCGCCAGGGTCGCGGGCGACACTCTCGGCGGCGCGGTGGCGGTCGGCAATGTGAGCCTGATCAACACCGCGCGAGTCGCCTTCACCCATGGCTTCACCGTGACGGCCACGGTCGGGGCGGTCATCGTCGCGCTGACATCCGTGCTGGCCTACCGCGCGCTGCGCCACGTGCCTGCGACGGAGAAGGCGGTCGACGAAACGCTCGTGGGGTGATCGGGCAAGAGCATTGGGGAGGTCCGCCTGCTGGGGGTAGGCGGGCCTCCCCGTTTCGTTGCGTCCCTTGATGGTCCGCGTCGATGCGCATTCGGGTGCTTCCAGCCGCACCCGCGTGATCGGTACCATCGGTTGACCTGATCCAGGTTTGGGGCGTTCAGATGACCGCGATTACGTTGTATACCAAGCTGTTCAACGAGATTTCGCGTGGTGGGATCGACCGGGTCGCGACGTGGGCGTACCGCGAACTCGATCGGATCGCGGGCGGCGGGAGCCCGATCCGGGCCGTGAGCCACCCGCTGGGATTCCTCTGTCTGCCGATCGACCGGTCGGGTGACGAGGGTGTCTGCATCCACCTGTGGCTGCCTGGCACGCGGTCGGCGACGCTGACCACGTCGGCGATGCACTGCCACAGCTGGGATCTGCTGAGCGCGGTGGTCGCCGGGGAGCTGGCGAATCAGACATTCCGGATCGTCGACGACGTGGAATCCCCGCAGTACAGAGTCTTCGCGGTGCTGAGCGACGAGTCGGGCGACGAGTTGCGTGCGACGAACCGGCTGGTGCGCGCGGAGACCGTCGATCGGACCGAACACCGGGCGGGTGACCGATATAGGTTGCGTGCCGGGGTGTTCCACCGGACTGTCGTCGCCGACGACCAGGATCCTGTGGTGACCGTGGCGCTCGGGGTGACCAGGGACGGCGCGGTGGACCTGTCACTCGGGTCCGCGCGGACCGGTGACCACCAGGAACGGCGCGAGCTGTGCGGGCTGGGCGAGACCGTCCGCGCCGCTGAGCTGGGCCGTTCCGCCGTCGCCGAGTTGGTCGACACTGGCTGAGCGTCAGGCGGTCAGGAGTAGTACGCCGACGGTGGCGGCCAGGGCGAAGGCCGCGAGCACGGCGCTGGTCAGGATGAACCGCTTCATCGGCACCTTCACGCCCGCGGCCAGACACCGCTCATACCAGAGCAAAGTCGCCAGCGACGCCCACGGCGTCACGATCGGCGCGACATTGGTACCGACCAGCAGGGCCAGCAGCTGGGTCTGGTTCCCCACTGGCAGAACGGATTCGCCCGCGACGTACGCGGGAAGGTTGTTCACGACGTTGGACAGCACGGCCCCGGTCCCGGCGGCCCGTGCCGCGCCCGCCGCGTTGTCCTGGTCGCCCAGCAGCGCGTGGATCACCGTGTCCATGCCGTGCCTGCTGATCGTGTCGACCACGAGGAACAGGCCGACGACGAACACCAGCAGCCGCCAGGGAATCAGGTTCCACCGCAGCTCCGCGGGCGTTCGCATGGCGAACGCCGCGACGACCAACGCCGCCGACACCGCCGACGCCGGCCCGATCGGCACCCCGGCCAGGATGGCCACGACGAACAGTGCGCAGGCGATCGCCGCGACGCGGAACAGCACGCCGTCGGCGGGAACGTGGGGTTCCGGCAGCGAATAGCCGGTGTCGCCGCCCCTGCGGCCCCGTCGCCAGTAGAAGACCCACAGGAAGAACGCGGTGACCGACACGGCTGCCAGCTGCGGCAGCCACATGCGCGCGGCGAACTCGGTCGGCGTCAGTGCGACGCGGTCCGCGGCCAGCAGGTTGGTGAGGTTCGAGACCGGCAGCAGCAGGCTGGCGGTGTTGGCCAGCCAGACCGTGGTCATGGCCAGTGGGAGCGCGGCCACCCGCAGCTTCGCCGCGAGCGCCAGCAGGACCGGGGTGAGCAGAACGGCCGTGGTGTCGAGGTTGAGCACCGCGGTGGTGGTCGCCGCCAAACCCACGCACAGCAGGAAAAGCGCTGGATACCGGCCCCGGCCGAGGATGGAGAGCCGGACCGCGATGACGTCGAACACCCCGGCCGCGGCGGTGAGCTCGGCGAGGATGATGACCGAGCCGAGGAAAAGCAGCAGTGGCAGCAGCCTGCCGATGGTCGCCCCGGCGGCGGCCGCGGGCAGCGCTCCGGAGGCCACGCACACCGCGCCGACCGCGAGCAGCCCGAGCGCGACCCAGTCCAAGACATGCAGTGCGGGAAGCCGAATGAATCGGGTGTCAATCGATTGCGCCCGTGTCGCCCCCGCGACCGCGGGGCCGACCGGGGTCTCCGGTCCCTTCTCCGCCATGGGCTGATGTTCCCACATTGACTCGAATGGATGATCCGCCGGACCGGGGGATTCCCAACCGCCTACGCCATGACCTAATGGGTGAATCGGCAGTCACTCCACTCGATCGGTGTTCCGCCGAACGAGTTACTCTCGGCGGACGCCAACTCCGCGTACTTGATCAACGGGTACCGTGGGCCCCGGACCGATCCGCAGGCCGCGTGGAGGACCGCCGATGGCTTCGCTGACGCTCGATGTGGTTGTCTCCCTGCCCGATGAGCTGAATCGGCGGGCCATAGAGCTTAGTGGCGTGCTGGCCGATCGGATGCGTGAGCAGGGCGCTTCGTCGTATTTCCGCTTGGGAAAGCCATTCGACGGCGGCGCGGGCGACTGCGCGCCCCACGTCTCGCTGTTCATGCTCGCGGTGGACGCCGCGGACATCCCCGACGTGGTCGCCGCGACCCGGTGGGTGGCGGCGGGTATCCCCGGGTTGGTCGCCGAAGGTGAGCGCTACCAACACAATCCAGTCGGCGCGCCCGAACTGTACTTCCGACGGACCCAGCGGTGGATCGACCTGCAGCGCGCGGTCGTCGCGGCGGTCGAGCCGCTGCGCCGGGGCAGGCTGCGGGACACCGATCCAGCCGGGCAGGACGTGCGCGGGCTGATCGCGGATCCGGCCACCGACCCGGCCCAGCGCGATCAGCTTGTCCGCTATGGGTATGACGAGATCGCCGACCGGTTCAACCCGCACGTCACCCTGGCCTGGCCGGTCGACCCGGACTTCCGCGTCGACCTGGCCGACCTGGCGCCCGCCGAGTTCAGCGGCACGCTCTCCGGACTGGCCGTGTACGCGATGAGTCCACATGGCACGTGCACCACGCTGCACGGCACCGCCGAGTTCGACGCTCCCGAACTGGCCGCGCGATAGCCGTCGGGACCCAGGACAGTCCAGTGGGGGAGGCGCAGTGGATTCGAGACCGGAGCCAGAGGACAGAACCCGGACGCGGGAGTTCCCCGACACCGGCCTGGTCCCGAAGCCGCGCGATGAGGTGGTGACCGGGCCGGAGCCGGTGACGGTCTTCATCAGCTACTCGGTCAAGGATGAGCGCTGGGCGAACTGGATCGCCCACGAACTCGACGCGGTCGGGTATCGCGTCATCATCCAGTCGTGGCACTTCGTGCCGGGCACCCATTTCCTGGAGTTCATCGACCGCAGCCTGCGGATGGCCACGATCGTCATCGCGGTGCTGTCGAGCCGGTACCTGCAGTCCGGCAACTGCCGCATGGAGTGGCTGTCGGCGCTGCAGGACACCACCGCCAAACCTGGCCGAAAGTACCTGGTCCCGATCCGGATCGAGGACGTCTACCCCGACGGCCTGCTCGGCCCGATCACCTTCGTCGACATGGTGGGCATCGACGACCCCGACCAGGCCAGGCGGATGCTGCTGGACCAGGTCGACCACGCGCTGAGCGGTCGCGCGACCCCCAAGAGTGGCGGCTTCCCCGGCAGGCTGGTCGTCGACGAGCCGACCGATTCCGCGGCGGTCTTCCCGCCGTCGGAGTCGCGGCCGGACGCCCGCCGCGAGGTCAGCGTGCTGCACGTCGCGGCGCCGCGGTTCGGCCACCCCGAGTCGGCCGAGCCGGTCGAGCGGATCACCGCGCTGGCCGGTGGGCTGCGCGCACTCGGCGCGGCCGCGCCGGACCTCGTGGTGGTGGCGGGCAGCCTCACCGAGTCGGGGACGATGACCCAGTTCGAACAGGCACTGGGCTTCCTCACGGGGCTGCAGGCCGAGTTCGGGCTGGAGCCCGGCCGGATCGTCGTCGTGCCAGGCAGCGGGGACATCACCGGACCGGCGTGCGAGGCGTACTTCGCCGACTGCCGCGCCGACGGGGTCGAGCCGCGGGCACCCTACTTCCGCAAGTGGCGGCACCTGGAGCGGATGTTCAAGCAGTTCTACCCCGACCTGGACGGCCCCGGCTTCGACGCGGGCAGCCCGTGGTCGCTGTTCGTGGTCCCCGATCTCCAGGTCGTCGTGGCGGGGATCAACTCGACGGTGAACCAGACACACCTGTCGATCACCGAGCCAGGACAGGTCGGCGAGCAGCAGGCGCAGTGGTTCGCCGAGCGCCTCGCCGAGTTCGAGCAGGCGGGCCAGTTGCGGATCGGCGTGGTCGCGCACGGCCCGACCAGCGCGGGGGCGCTGGCCGACGCCGCGATGGTCGACCGGGTCCTGGGGCCCCGGCTGAACCTGCTGCTGACCGGTACGGCCGCCGATTCCACTTTGGACTCGGGGTTGGTGGTGTCGGCTCCCGCGGCCGGGGACCGGCTGCTGCGGGTCACCCAGACCGGAATGGCGGGCTGGGATCTCACCTCCCCCGGCATGGCGCCGACCCGGGTGGACCGGCGGTGGTCGGGGGTCGGCCGCACGTTCGCCGAGCCCGAGCCGGGGCCCGCGTTCCGGCCGGACCCGGAGCCGGTCCGGGCGGAGACCACCGCCGCGATGAGCCCGCTGACGCAGCGGATCATCGACGTGTGCGAGGTCCGGCACCCCGGCGCGCAGATCCGCCGGATGCACAGCAGCCCCACCGCGCTGCGGGTCAGCTACGCCGACGGACCGGTGGTGCAGCAGTACCTGGTCGCCGCCGTCAGCGGGACGCCGACTCGAGCCGATGTAGCCGACTTCGCCCAGCTGCGCCGTGGCTACGGCCTCGAACTCGCCGCCGAACTGGTCTACGACGGTCCGCCCCCAGGGCTGTCCCTGCAGGTGGACGCGCGCCGCGAGGCGGTGCGGATGCGCAGCTTCACCGAGTTCCAGGGCCTGCTCGACCTGCGTGGATACGTCGCGGCGCAGACCGACCGGCTGCTGGCCGACCGGATCTACCCGCCGGACCTGTATGTCCCGCAACGGTTCCGGGAGACCGCGGGCACCGACACATCGGTCCGCGATGACGTGGTCGGCGAGCTGCTGGACCTGCTAAGCGCCGACGAGGCCCGGTTCATCCTGCTCATGGGCGACTTCGGCCGGGGCAAGTCCTTCGCCATGCGCAGGCTCGCCATCGAGCTGGCCACCCACCGGCCGGACATCGCGCCGGTCCTGATCGAGCTGCGGTCGCTGGACAAGTCGCACAGCGTCGACGGCCTGATCGCCGCGCACCTGGCCAACCACGGGGAATCCCGCATCGATCTGCGCGCATTCCGGTACCTGCTGCGTCAGGGCCGGGTGGTGCTGATCTTCGACGGGTTCGACGAGCTGGCCGCCAGGGTCAGCTACGACCGGGCCGCCGACCACCTCAACACACTGCTCGCGGCGGCGGAGAACAAGGCGAAGATCGTGGTGACCAGCCGCACCCAGCACTTCCAGAGCAACGCCCAGGTGCGCACCGCCCTTGGCGAGCGGGTCGGCCAGCTGGCGCAGCGGCGGGTGCTGATGCTGGAGGACTTCACCCCGGCGCAGGTCGGCCAGTACCTCGTCAACCGCTACGGGCAGGACGAGCGGGCCGCGGTCGAGCGCGCGGGCCTGATCAACGAGATCGACGACCTCGGCGGCCTGTCGAGCAATCCGCGCATGCTGAGCTTCATCGCCGACCTGGACCCCAGCAGGCTGCGCGCCGTGGCGGGCGGCCCGCGCGGCACCAGCGCCGCGGCGCTGTACCGCGAGATCCTCACCGCCTGGCTGGCCCACGAGCACGACCGCTCCAGCGGTATGCCGGGGTCGCCGGTCGGGCTGTCGATCCCCGAAATGTGGCTCGCGGTCACCACACTGGCGATGCGGATGTGGGAGTCGGGTGAGTCGCTGCTGCGGTTCGACGACGTCGCCGAGGTCGCCAAGGCGCTGACCGGACTGGTCGACACCCCGCTGTCGGTGCCGCAGGCCACGCACGCGGTCGGCGCGGGCAGCCTGCTGGTGCGCACCGAGGACGACCTGTTCGGCTTCATCCACAGCTCGGTCATGGAGTGGCTGGTCGCCAACGCGATCGCCGACCAGCTCCGCGCGGACGGCGGCGGCGCGCAGCTGCTCAGCCGACGGCCGCTGTCGCAGCTGACCGTCGACTTCCTGTGCGACCTCGCCGACGCGCGGCGGCTGCAAGCTCTTGTCGCCCTGCCATCCGGTGACGACTTCGGCGCCGCGAACGCGCTCAAGATCAGCAAACGCTTGCGGACACCGATGAAGGCCGATCTGCGCGGCGCGTCGCTGCGCGGGGAAGACCTGAGCCACCGCGACTTCAGCGGCGTCGACCTGACCGGCGCCGACCTCTCCGACACGCTCCTGGTCGGCACCAAGTTCACCGGGGCGGTGCTCGCCGGGGTCCGGCTGCACCGCGCCCGGCTCGACCAGGCGGTGCTTCGGGACGCGGACCTGACCGGCGCGGACCTCACCGGGGCCCGGCTGCCGGAGGCCGACCTGCGCGGCGCGTCCGTTCGCGGTAGCCGCTGGTTCCGGTCGGCGCTGATCAACGTCGCGGGCGACCAGGCGCTCTGGACGGCGCCGGAACTGCACGGCGCCGCGTTCGCGCCGGGGCAGCCGTTGATCAGTGAGCTGCCGCCCGCGAGTGTCGGGGTGGCGTTCGGCTTCGAGGACGGACGGCTGCCCCGTCCGATGGCGTACAGCCCGGACGGATCCGTGCTGGCCGTTGGCAGTGCGGACGGCGGCATCCTGTTGTGCGACACGGACAAGGGCCTGCCGATCCGCACGCTGAACGGGCACTTCGACCGCGTGTACGCCGTCGAGTTCGGCTCGGCGGAGAGCGCGCTGGTCAGCGCGTCCACCGACGGTTCGGTCCGGTTCTGGGACTCCTCGACCGGCGAGCCGTGCGCGCGGATCACCGACCACGCCGCGCCCGTGTGGCCGCTGTCGCTCGGCCCGGACGGCCGGACGGTGGCCTACGGCGATGCCGAAGGGGTCTTGTGGGTGCGTCAGGTCCCGTCCGGCGACCTGGTCCGCAGGCTGCCCGGCCACGGCGACCGGATCTGGGCGCTCGCGTTCCACCCGGACCCGGCGGCGGCCAGGGTCGCCGCCGCCGACGAGTCCGGCGTGGTCCGGATCTGGGACCTGGCCACCGGGACCGAGGAACACCGGTGGACCGCCCCGGGTGGCGCGGCCGTCTACACCCTGTCTTTCAGTCCTGACGGGACGACGTTGGCGGCGGGTGGTCGGGACACGCTGCTTTGGCTGTGCGACACGACATCCGGCGCGGTCCACGTCCTCCCCGGGCATCGCGGGCACGTCTACTCCGTGGCGTTCCACCCGTCCGGCGACTGGCTGGCCAGTGGCGACACCGCGGGCAACGCGAAGCTCTGGTCCACATCGGACATGACGGGAGTCGCCTTGGCGCACCGGCAGGCGACGGCCATCTACCACCTCGCGTTCAGTCCTGATGGGACGGTCCTGGCAGGCGGCGACAGCGACGGCACGCTGCGGCTGTGGGACGCGGCTTCCGGCCAGCCACGGCAGGAGCTGCGGGCGCACCGCGGCGCGGTCTGGCCGCTGGTGTTCCGCGCCGACTCGACCCAGGTCGCCACCACCGGCCGCGACGGCACGGTCCGGCTGTGGGACCCGCACACCGGCGTGCAGCGTCACGAGTTCCACGGACACAGCCGTCGGGTGAGCCGGGTCGAGTTCAGCCCGTCCGGCGAACACCTCGCCACCAGCGGCAACGACGGGGTGATCCGGCTGTGGGACCCCGGCACCGGCAGGCAGGTCACCACCCTCGCGGGCCGGGCCGACCAACTCGTCGCCGCGGTCTTCTCTCCTGGCAAGCCGACCCTCGCCACCAGCACCAACGACGGCGGCGTGTACCTGTGGCACACCGAGACCTGGCGGGCCGACCAGGAACTCGACGTCGGCACCGACTACGTGTGGGCCGCCGCTTTCGACCGGTCGGGTGAGGTGCTCGCCACCGCCAACGACGACGACTCCGTGCAACTCTGGTGGCAGGCGACCGGCCGCAACGTCGGCGCGCTCGGCGAGCACCGCGGCCGTGTCCGCTCTATCGCGTTCGCCCCGTCGGGCCCGCTGGTCGCCACCGGGTGCGACGACGGGAAGGTCCGGCTGTTCGACCGCGACACCTTCGAGTGCCTTGCCACACTCCCTGGCCACACCGACCGGGTCTACGAGGTCCGGTTCTCCCCGAACGGGGAGTTGGTCGCCAGCATCAGCAACGACGGCACAGTGATCCTCTGGGACGTGCGTGAGCGGACCGCCCTGCGCACTTTCTCAGGCCACCGAGGGAAACTCTGGACCGGTGACTTCAGCCCGGACGGGCGGACGCTCGCCGCAGCGGGCGACGACACCGTTGTGCACCTTTGGGATGTGGAGACCGGCGTCCAGACCCACGCGCTCACCGGGCACTCGCGGCGGATCTGGTCGCTAGCGTTCAGTCCCGACGGACGCACCCTCGCCAGCGGCGCCGACGACGGCACCGCCCGGCTGTGGGACCTGGCCCACGCCGACGGACCACGGCACCGGATGACCCTGATCGGTCTGGCCGAGGCGTGGGTCGCGATGACACCGGACGGGCGCTACAAGTTCGAGGGGCAGCCGAACGGCGAGTTCTGGCACACGATCGGGCTGTGCCGCTTCGAGGTCGGTGAGCTGGACCCGTTCCTGCGTCAGGTCGCCATGGTGCCGATCGAGGAGCCATTCTGACCATTCTGACCATTCTGACCATTCGCCCCAGGCCCGCCCGTGTTCGGCCGGACCGGCCCGTCGATCAGCGAGCTGGATCCGTTCCTGCGTCAGGGCCGGACAGCCCCGACGATGAGCGAGCTGGATCCGTTCTTGTGTCAGGTCGCCATGGTGTCGATCGAGGAGCTACTCGGCCGGACCGCCCCGACGATGAGCGAACCGCCCAGCGTGGGCCAGTGTCTGGCTGCCCAGCGCGAGCTCACCTCGCCGAACCTGCTGCGCCACAGGACAAAATTGGACAGCGGTGGGTCGGGCACCAGCCCGGCCAGCCGCAAACCCTTGGCCAGCAACGGATAGGTGAACGGCCGGATGTGCAGGTAGAGGTAGTCGTGGAAAGGATCGACCTGGCGCGGCGCCCGGCCCGCGAGGAACCGCAGCCGGTCCTGCAGCGGGGCGAGGTTGGGTGTGGTCAGCACCAGCACACCGCCGGGGCGCAGCACCCTGGCGCACTCACGCAACAGCGCGGCCGGATCGAAGACGTGCTCGATGATCTCCCCGGCCAGGATCCCGTCGAGCGAGCCCGACCGGAACGGCAGCGTCCCGGTGGCGTCCATGCCGACCGCGAGCAGGCCCGCCCGCGTTGCCGTACGGCCCGCATCGAGTACCGCGTCGCACGCGATCGGCCGAAAGCCATGCGCGGCAAGCAGTTCACTGGCCTGCCCGCCACCCGCGCCGATGTCGGCGATCAGCGGTGCCTGCCCCATGCCCAGATGGGACCGCAACACGCCGATCGCGAGGTCGAGCCGGACCCGGTGGTACGGGTAGCGCAGATAGCCCGCCACCTCGTCGCTGGAATAGGCGGCCAGGTTGGCCTCGGTCGACTGGCTGCGCACCCCGTCCGTCACGACATGATCGTAGAGTCGATCGAGGGAGGGCCGATGCGCGTCGAGCACATCGTCTGGGACTGGAACGGCACGCTGTTCGACGACGGGGACGCGCTGGTGTGCGCCACGATCGACGCGTTCGCCGCCACCGGCATCGCCGAGGTGACCACGGCGGACTTCCAAGCGCACTTCACCCGGCCGATCACGGAGTTCTACGAGCGCCTCGCAGGCAGGTCCCTGACCGACGTCGAGCAACGGCGGCTCGATGAGGCTTTCCAGCGCTCGTACGCCGATCGGATCGACGCGGCCACGCTGCACGCGGACGCGGTCGCCGCGCTGTCCGCGTGCCGGGACTCGGGCCGGACCCAGTCACTGCTGTCGATGTACCCGCACGACCTGCTGACCGCGCTGCGGCCGGTGCGGTCGGTCGCGCACTACTTCGTGCGGGTGGACGGGATGGTCGAGGACGAACTGCCCCGCAAGGAACCCCATCTGCGCAGGCACCTGACCGGGCTGGACCTCGACCCGGCGCGCGTCCTCGTCGTCGGCGACAGCACAGACGACCTGGACGCGGCGGCGGCCTGCGGTGCGCTGGCCGTGCTCTATCACCCAAGGCACCAGCCACTGCTCAGTCACGCCAGGGTCGACGCACTGGGGGTTCCGGTGGTCGCGGAGCTGCCTGACGCGGTGCACCAGGCGGTAGGAGGCTTCCATGGCGCATGAGGATCCGTCGCTCAACGCCGAGGCGCGTCGGCTCCGGCTGATGTTCGTCCGGTTCTCGTTTGTCGTGACGTGCATCATCGGGCTGCTGGTCAGCGTCCTGCTCATGCTGCAGGACCGCGACCTCACCGCGGCCGAGGTGTTCTCCTCCATCGGGCTGAACCTGTTCGCCAGCGTGATCTTCGCGTTCATGTTCTCGGTGCTGACGAACTGGGTGCAGGACCGCCACTTCCGGGACACGCTCAAGGAAGGGCTCGACGACTTCGCCACCGAGATGCGCAAGAGCCTGCGGCGCGACAACGAGCTGTTCCTCCCGGCGAAGAACTACGCCGCGCTCGACCCGTCCGACGGGTTCGGCGAGCCGTTCAACCGCGACGTCACGATCGACCTGGAGGGGTCGGACTTCTTCGCCTTCTACGGCCCCAGCGCCCGCTACGTCGCGGCCCGGCTGCATGCCGCCCAGCGCCGCCCGCAGCAGATCCGGATCGCGATGATCAACCCGGCGAACCGCCGCGCCATCCAGCGCCGCGCCGCCGACCGCAGCGCGTGGCCGAGGACCAGCGGGAAGTCGATCGACGACATCGAGCGCGACCTTGAGGACGAGCTGCTGATGAACCTGGTGTCGCTGTTCGACTGCCGCCGGTTCTGCCCGATCGAGGTCCTCTACAACGACGACACCGCCGTGTACCGCTACGTCATGTTCGACCAGGGCGTCTACGTCTCCTGGTATCACGGACCGCAGTCCGCGGAGAAGGAGCTGCCGGAGTCCTACCGCTTCGACAAGGACTCGTTCACGTACTCGACGTTCCGCATGGACCTCGCGCGGCGGTTCGAGATCTCCAGCCACAAGGTCACCTTCGAGGCGGGCCAGGGCGACGACATGCTGATCGAGCACCTGCGCGGGCTCACCGGCCGCGAGATCGGGCCCGCCGATCTGGCCAGATGGCGGGCCGCGCAGATCGAGGACAGCGCCGAGTTCCGCGACTTCCTCGGCAAGATCCGTCACAACGGCGGGCAGAAGCACATGTCCGCGTCGAAGGACGTGAACGGCGCGGTCAAGAAGTAGGCAAGGCAGGCCCTGCTTGTCACTTCCCAGCGGGCAGTCGTGGCTACGCGGCGGCCGCCGGCCGCCGGGCCGCTCCGCACGCGTCGATGGCGTTCATATGGCTCTTCACGATCAAGTTCGCGGTCTCGACAAACTGGGTGCCTGCCAAACAAAAAAGTGCCCCACCCGCGACGGGTGGGGCACTTTCCTGTGACTTGGTTACGCGCCCGCGGCGATGTCGCTGTCCTCGGACTCCTCGATGGCCTTCTCCGAGCCCTTGATGTTCTTGCCGTTGGCCGGACGACGGCGGTTGCCCTGGCGGGGCAGCGCGGTCGGCGGCGGCGGGGTCGGGCTGCCGCCGCCCATCATCAGCTCGGCGAAGGTGGCCATGGCCTCGTCCAGGTGGCCGCCGATGCGTCGCACCGACTCCTCGTTCGTCTTCTTCATCAGGTTCTCGACCGACGACGAGTCCGGCTGCAGCGAGAGCGTGCCCTCGACCTTGCTCAGGCTCGTCTGGATGGCGCCGCGCAGGTCGCCGAGCTTGGCGGTGAAGCCGTCTTCGACGGTGTCCAGGCGGGTGGTCATCTCGTCGAGGCGCTCGGTGACCTTCTCCAGGCGCTGGGCAAGGCCCTCGAGGCGGTCGCTCGCGTCGACGGTCTCCTGCGTCTCACGCAGTGCCTCGCGCAGGGCGAGGGTGGCCTCTTCGAGCCTGGCGTGCACCGCGTCGCGGGTCTCGCCGAGCTGGGCACCTCGCTCGGCGCGGGTGCCGTCGAGCTGCTCGGTGGCGGCGTCGAGCTTGCCGTGCAGCGAGTCCGAGGTCTCGGTGAAGCGGCCGTGCAGCGCGTCGGTCGATTCGACGAGCTTGCCGTGGATGGCGTCGGTCGACTGGGCCAGCTTCGAGTCGAGCGCGGTGTTCTGCTCGGTGAGCTTGGCGTCCAGCGCCTTGGTCGACTCGTACAGCTTGGTGTGCAGCGAGTCGCTGGACTCGGCCAGCAGGCCGTGCAGCGCGTCGGTGGACTCCGCGAGCTTGGTGTGCAGCGAGTCGGTCTTGCCGGTCAGGCTCGACAGCGAGGTGCCGGTCTCGGCGATCTTGCTCTGCAGCGCGTCGGCGGCGGCGGTGACCTTGCCGTGGACGGCGTCCGAGGTCTCCGACACCACGCGGGCCAGGGCGTCCTTGGTGCCGTCGAGGTGCTCGTGCACGCCCTCGTCGACCTCGTCGAGGCGGCCGCGCAGCGCGGTCTCCATGACCTCGATGCGGTCGCGGACCGGGCCGGTCGCCAGCGACGGCACCTGGTCGATCTTGTTGTCCTGCTTGTCGAGGTGGTGGTCGAGCTCGTCGATGCGGCGGTGGATGCTGAGGAGCTTGTCCTCAAGGCCGTTCATCCGGCCCGCGACACCCTCGAACTTGCCCGCGACGCCGTCGAGACGGCCGTCGAGCTGGGCGAACGGGGTGGCGAGCTTGTCGACGATGCTCTCGACCGCACGGCCGATGGCGGCGATCGCGACGTCCTGCGACTCCAGCTTCGACATCGCCGCGTCAAGCCGCTCGGCCAGGACGCCGACCTCAGTGCGGTCCGGCATCTCGGACAGGCGCTTGCGCACCGATCCGATCGACTCCAGCGGCGACAGCCTGGCGTGGATCTCGTCCAGGGCGTCGAAGATCTGCTGCTGTTCACTCTCACGGATCTCGGCCGCGCGCGTGAGCATGTTGCGCATCCGGTCGAACGACACCGTGGGGTTGTTGCTCTCGTTCACGGAGGTGACCTTCGTCCTGGGGAGGGGAGATGCAGACGACTCTGGGGAGCCTAGCCAGTCCCAAAAGGCGTCCATACACCACCCGTTGATAGTTCGTCGGCTCAGACACGGCGGATTGGACCGTTCGGCGTAGAGCCATGCCGCCTTCGCTGCGGCGCCCGCGAACCATACGTGACGGGGTGGCTACCCGATCGGGTGACGTCGAAAAGTGAGTACCGTGTCCACATGTCGAATCCGTCCTCGGCACCGGTCACCCCGGACGCCATCCTCGCCGCACCCAAGGTCCTTCTGCACGATCATCTAGACGGTGGTCTGCGGCCAGGGACCGTCATCGACCTCGCCGAGGCCTCCGGCTATCAGGACCTGCCCACCACCGACGCGGTCGAACTCGGCGCCTGGTTCCGCGACGCGGCCGACTCCGGGTCGCTGGTGCGGTACCTGGAGACCTTCGCCCACACGTGCGGGGTGATGCAGGACGAGGCAGGCCTGGTCCGCGTCGCGGCCGAGTGCGCGGAGGACCTGGCCGCCGATGGCGTGGTCTACGCCGAAGTCCGTTACGCGCCAGAGCTTTTCTGCGAGCGGGGGCTGGAACTCGACGCCATCGTCGAGGCCGTGCAGGCGGGGTTCCGCGAGGGCGAGCGCCGGGCCGCCGCGGCCGGTAGGCCCATCCGGATCGGGACACTGCTGTGCGCGATGCGGCAGAACGCGCGCTCGCTGGAGATCGCCGAACTCGCGGTCCGCTACCGGGACGCGGGCGTGGTCGGATTCGACATCGCGGGCCCGGAGGCGGGCTTCCCGCCCACCCGCAACCTCGACGCGTTCGAGTACCTGCGTCAGCAGAACGCGCACTTCACGATCCACGCGGGCGAGGCGTTCGGCCTCCCGTCGATCTGGGAGGCGCTGCAGCACTGCGGGGCCGAACGGCTCGGCCACGGCGTGCGGATCATCGACGACATCGAGGTGCGCCCTGACGGGTCCGTGGAACTGGGACGGCTGGCGGCGTATGTGCGGGACCGGCGGATCCCGCTGGAGATGTGCCCGTCGTCGAACCTGCAGACGGGAGCGGCGCCGTCGATCGCCGAGCATCCGATCGGGCTGCTGACCCGGCTGCGGTTCCGGGTGACGGTGAATACGGACAACCGGCTGATGAGCGGCTGTTCGATGTCGAGCGAGATGGCCGCGCTGGTTGACGCGTTCGGGTACGGGTGGGCGGATCTGCAGTGGTTCACCATCAATGCGATGAAGTCGGCGTTCATCGGGTTTGAGGAGCGGCTGGCGATCATCAACGACGTGATCAAGCCGGGGTACGCGAAGCTTATGGGCGTGTGAACAATCCTATAGTTCACACGTAGGATTGTTGGACAATCCTGAGCTCATCCCACCAGCATCGTAGAATTGTTCAACAAGTGAACGTGTGAACAAGTGAACGAAAAGGGGGCCGGAAAGATCCGGCCCCCTCGTCAAGCGCGTGCGTCAGTGCGTGCGGAGCCGGTCCTCGAAGTCCTGCACCAGCTTGTTCCACGTCGCCGACTCGGCGTCGAAGGGCGCGCTCGGGGCCAGGCGGGTCGGGTCCGGCGCCAGGATGAAGCTGACCAGCCAGCCCAGGCTCTCCGACTGGTTGAGCTTCTCGGCCACCGACTCGTCACCAGCCCAGTCCGCCGTGTCGGTCAGCAGCTCGACCGCGAGGTCCAGCTGCACCGGGTCGACCGCGTCGACGCCCTCGGCGAGGTCGTCGCCGAGGCCCTGCAACACATAGGTGTTGTCGGTCTCGACGTCGAGCTCCAGGCTGCCGTCCGTCGCCTTCGTGGCGACCTGTTCCCAGGTCGACACCTCGGCGAGGTCGTTGTCGGCGTGGTCCCCGGTGGCCAGGTACTTCGCCAGGCCCCGCGCGGACGTCGCGACGTCGATCTTGCCGTCGGAGCCGAGGAACAGCGGCTCGTCGTCGAGGTAGCAGCGCAGCGTGTAGTACTCGTGGCCGCTGGCGATGATCTTGATCGGGTCGATGCCGACCTCGCCCCAGAAGCCGACCGGGGCTTCTTCCTCGTCCTCTTCGTCCTCAGCGGCGGCGTCGTCGGTGGCGACGGGCTCGATGTCGTCGTCGTCGGCGGCGGCCTCAGCGGCGTCGGCGTGGAAGGCGGCGAGTTCCTCGGCGCTCTTCTCCAGTGCGACCTCGTCGACCGCCGGGGCCGTGACCACCGAGTCGAGCGCGTCGAGGACCTCGTCCCAGCGCTCGGCGATGGTCTCGGCCAGATCGGTCCACAGCCGCTCGCCGTCGCGGCCGGTGAACGGGAGGGTGCCCTGGTCGAGCACGGCGAAGCCGTCGGCCGAGTTGAGCACGTCGTGCACCTCGTCCAGCTCGCACACGTCGGCCAGCGAGCGCACGATCTCGACGATCTCGGCGAGTTCGCCGACCGTCCAGGTGTCGGGCTCCTCGGCGGCCAGCTCCGGCACGCCGACCAGGTCGTACTGGTGGGCCTCGTCGGGCATCAGCTCGGCCACCGACAGCGCGGGCACCAGGTGCCAGGCCGGGTGGTCGGACAGGTCGTGCTCTTCTGTGGTGCGGACGAAGGCAGCGAGGTGGGCGGCGTCGGGGAACGCGTAGAGGTCGTCCTCGTGGCCGAGGAACGCCTCCCATTCCTCACCGTCTTCCCGCCAGCGCGGCGCCCAAAGCGTGACGACGTCACCCTGGGGCAGCCCGAGCTCGATCGGGACGATGTCCTGGGCCATTGGAGGTCCTCCTGGTGCGCGCGCAGCCATCGGCGTACGTGGGGTGCAGGCGGCAGCCTACGGGGTCGGGATCACCGGTCGGAACGTAGGGAGGACAGGTCGAACGACAGCGGATCGTCCGGGTCGAAGCCGTCATCCTCGACGGGTTCACCGCGTGACCGGTCGGCGCTCGAACGCAACCGTTCATCGCGCCGCCGCTGGAACTCTTCGGCCGTTATGCCGCCGACGTTGGGCCGTCTGGCCGGGGCCGACCGGCCGGAGATCAACTCTATGGCGTAGGTCATAGTGTCGCCGAGGATGGGCGCGAGCTTGTTGTAGCCCGCCTGCGTCGCCTGGTCCATCGCCGCCTGCGCCACCATGACGATGAGCCTGCCGAGTTGGTCGGCGCCCCAGCGGACCGCGTCGGGCCGCAGCCACAGCTCGATCAGCCTGCCGCGGCCGTCGACGGTGACCCGGATGCTCTGGTGGTTGTCCCACGCCGTCCCGCGGACGCCCTGCAGCACGGTGTCGATCCCCGCGAGCGCCTCCTGACGCGCGCGGCCGTCCTCGATGAGCTGCTTGGTGGAGCGCCGGACCGGCTCGCGCTCGGTCATCGGGGCCCGCGGAAGCCGAGGGGGCTGTCGAACGACTCGTCGTCGTCATCGTCGGAGGGCTCATAGCCCAGCGACGCCAAGTGCTTCTCGCCTTCGGGCCCCAGGACCGGTGCCAGCGTCTGGTGCATCGCCGCGCCCGCGCGCTTGGTCGCGCGTTCGGCGAGCGCCATGATCTGCGCGGCCAGGGCCTCCGAACCGCTCGACAGCGCGGCGGGCGTCAGCTTGACCTCGCTGAGCAGGCCGCCGGGGCGGACCTCCACGGTGACCGCGCCGTCGCCGCTGGCGGCCTGGCCGGTGACCGGCCCGATCCGCTGCACGCGCTGCTCGGTCTGTTCGACCTTGCGCCGGACCGTGTCGAGCTCATGATCGATATCGATCTCCACGGCCCCAGTCTGCCGCAGCCTCAGCCGGTCGGCCGGTAGAAACCCACAAACGGCATCCCGGAGTTGGTCGTGCGCAGCGGCCCCACCTGGACCGGGTCGCCCGCCTCGACGATCTGGCCGTTGCCGATGTACATGGCCACGTGGCCCTCCCAGCAGACCAGGTCGCCCGGCAGCAGCTGGTCGGCCGACGGCACCTCGGCGCCGATGTCCTGTTCGCGGGAGGTTCGCGGGATCTCCAGGCCGCCCTCGCCGTAGGCGTACTGGGTCAGCCCGCTGCAGTCGAGGCCGGAGCCCGGCGACGTCCCGCCCCACACATAGGGCACGCCGAGCTGGCTCAGCGCGGCGCGCACGGCCTTCGCGGCGGTCTCGTTGGGGGCCATCACGGAGCTGCCGTCCGGCAGGTTGACCTGCACGCCAGTGCCCGGCTGCGGCGGGATGGCCACCGGCAGCCTGCGCTTGGTGACCGTGCCGCCGCAGCCGGGCACTGGCGTGC
>DATLIA010000176.1:0-11753 GCA_035540215.1 Actinokineospora sp.
GGCTGGCGTCCGGCGGGTCGAGCGGCGTCGCGCTGCCGACGCCGCAGGCGACCGGGACGACGAACATCTCGGCGACCACGGGCAAGGTCGCGCTGGTCACGACGACGAGCGCCCTGACGTGCGGCTCGAACTGCGACACCGCGGCGGGCGTGCGGGACTTCGTTGGGTACGGCACCAGCGCGAACGACTTCGAGGGCACCCGGGCACCAGCCCCGTCGAACACGACGTCGGTCGCCCGCGCGAACCCGGCCACGGACACCGACAACAACGGCGTGGACTTCGTCGTCGGCGCGCCCACCCCGCTGACCGGACCCGGCGGCTGCGGCTACACCGGCACGCTCATCCGGCAGATCCAGGGCAGCGCGCACCTCTCGCCGCTCAGCGGGACGTCGGTGACCAATGTGCGCGGCGTCGTCACCGCGACCCGGTCGACCGGCTTCTACCTGCAGGACCCGTGCCCCGACGCGAGCGTCGCGACGTCGGAGGCGGTGTTCGTCTACACGTCGTCGGCGCCGACCGTGTCCGTCGGACAGGAGCTCGCCGTCAACGGGACGGTCTCGGAGTACCGGCCCGGCGGTGTGTCATCGGCGAACCTGACCACGACGGAGATCACTTCGCCGACGGTCACCGTGCTGGGCACCAAGCCTGTCCCGGCGGCGACCGTGCTCGGCTCGGGCGGGCGCGCGCTGCCGACGTCGGTGATCGACAACGACGCGACCGGCAGCGTGGAGACCAGCGGGACGTTCGACGCGACGACCGACGGTATCGACTTCTTCGAGTCGCTGGAAGCGATGCGGGTGCAGGTGAACAACCCGGTCGCCACGAGCCCGTCATCGTCCTTCGGTGAGATCACCGTCCTGGCCGACGACGGCGCGGCGGCGTCCGTCCGGACCGCGCGCGGCGGGATCCTGCTGCGCCAGACCGACGGCAACCCGGAGCGAGTGATCATCGATGACGCGGTCACCGCGGGTTCGGTGCCATCCGGGGTCAACGTGGGCGACCACTTCTCGGCAGCGGCTGTCGGCGTGATCGACTACGACTTCGGCACCTTCAAGCTCGAACTGACCTCGGCGATCAGCCGGGTGTCCGGCGGGCTGGCCCCCGAGTCCACTGTGGCGACCCCGGCGGGCCAGCTCTCGGTGGCGACGTACAACGTCGAGAACCTCGACCCTGCCGACACCACCTTCGCCGGGCACGCGTCGGCGATCGTGAACAACCTCAAGTCGCCGGGAATCCTGGTGCTGGAGGAGATCCAGGACAACGACGGGCCGTCGAACACCTCGGTCGTCGCGGCGGACCAGACGTTCACCGCGCTGATCAACGCGATTGTCGCCGCGGGCGGGCCGACGTACTCGTACAAGCAGATCAACCCGGTCGACGACCAGGACGGCGGCGAGCCGGGCGGCAACATCCGGGTCGGATTCCTGTACCGGACCGATCTCGGGGTGTCGTTCGCGGCAGGCACCGCGGGCGGGTCGACCACCGCGATCTCGGTCTCGGCCTCAGGCGTGCCCGCGGACCCAGTGGCACTGAGCCACAACCCCGGCCGGATCAACCCGACGTCGAGTGCGTTCAATGCGAGCCGGAAACCGTTGGTGGGCAAGTTCTTCTTCAACGGCGCGCCGGTCTACGTGATCGGAAACCACTGGAACTCCAAGGGCGGGGACAACCCGCTGTTCGGCCGGTACCAGCCGCCCGCGCAATCGAGCACGACGCAGCGTGGGCAGCAGGCCGACCAGGTCGCGGCGTTCGTCAACTCGGTGTTCGCGATCGACCCGGCGGCGCGGATCGTGGTCGCCGGTGACCTCAACGACTTCGAGTACTCGACGGCGGTCGGCAAGCTCACCGCGACCGGCCTCACCGATCTTCCGGCGACGCTGTCGGACTCGGAGCGGTACGGGTATGTGTATGAGGGGAACTCGCAGGTGCTCGACCACCTGCTGCTCTCCCCCGCGCTCTCGACGTACGGCTACGACGTCGTCCACGTGAACGCCGAGTTCGCGTCGCAGCTCAGTGACCACGATCCGTCTGTGGTCCGCCTGACGATCTAGGCCGCGTCCTCGGTGCCCACGTTTCCGTGGGCACCGAGGCGGCCCACCGTCCTCAGTGGCCTGCCAGCCTGCGGGCCGCCACGCGCACGGCTCCCGCCGCGACTCCGATCGCGCCCTTGGCGCGGTACTGCTCACGGACGCGGTCGACCAGGCCGGGCGGCTGGACGCCGGGAAGGCGCGGGCTGAACTCCGAGCGGGACTCCGGGAGCATCGCGAACCCGACCGTGACGCGGATGGAACTCGTGGCGCCCCCTGTCGCGTCGGCCAGCGGCAGCCACATCGCCGAGTACGGCTTGTGGAACTGCACCATGTTGCCGCCCAGCCAGGTGCACTCGGCAAAGGTCAGCGGGGCGAAGTCGTCCGGCTGCTCCCAGCGAAGGGTGCGGGGCCGAGCGTCCGACCCGGACGTGAAGACGGCCTCGATCCAGTCGACCCGGACGATCGCGGGCCTGCCCGGGATGGCGATGGCGACATCGTGCACGTCGGCGACATCGGCCCGCATCCGTAGGAACGACAACCCGTTGTGGTTGATCCGGAACCGCTTGCGCGGACCGTCATGCCACTCGCCGTCACCGGTGCGGTAGCGCAAGTGCGCCTCGAACCGCTCGCCCGCCGGTTCGAACGCCTCCGCCGGGATCGTGCCAGCCGACAGCAGACCCATGGCCGCCGACAGCGCCGGGTCCGACGCGGCGATCAGACCGGGCCAGAACGCGTCACGCAGCTGCAGTTCGGCCATGTCGTTCACCGACAGGTACGGCAACGCGGGCACTAGGTCATCCGGCAGCATCTTGGTGACGGCGTGCGAGCCGAAGTTGTCCTCGTGCTGCCAGCTCGCGAAGAGCCGCGCCTCCTGCTGGGTCGGCCGCTTCAGCGCGGCGGCCAGGATCCCGGCCAACCGGGCGCGGGCGGCCGGTCCGACCAGCAGCGGCCAGTCGTCCTGTCGCGCGAAGCGCTCCCACATCGCCTGGAACAGGTGGATGCCCTCGTGCACGGCGCGCCGCTCGACGAGCTGGTGCTCGCGGTCGCCGACCGGGCTCAGGACCGGCTCGCCCGCCGCGTCGAAGCCGAGCAGCGAGCCGCACAGCGCGTTGACGGTCTGTTCGAGGATCTCCGGGCTGCGGATGATGGCGGACGCGTCGTGCGGCTGGCCAGACTCGGCCAGGTAGCCCTGGCTCTTGAGGCCCGCCAAGGGGATGCGGATCCCGCGGTCGTCGGTGGCCAGGTAGTAGGCCGACACCGAGACACCGATGTTGGCCAGCTTCAACACCTTCGCCAGGTCGAGCTGGATCGTGCCGCCCCAGCCGAGGTCGCACAGCGCGAGTTCGGGTGTATCGAGCGCACCCTCGGCGCGCAGGTGGGCCAGCAGGCGCTCCCGCGCTGCGGTGACGGTGACCTGGAGCCGGTTGCGGAGCAGCGGTGTCTCGGTGAGCGCGACCGCCACCCGCCTGGCCCGGTCCTGGTCGTCCATCATCGTGTCGAGTTCGCCGGCGAGCGCGGCGACGTCGCCCGGCCGCAGGTCGAGGGTCTCGAGCAGCTGGCGCACGGTGAGTTCGTGGCGCTGGTTGATGAAGCCGACGATCTCCTCGGTGTCGCAGGAGTTCAGGGCGGCCAGCGAGGTGACGTGCCGCGACAGCCAGATCGGCTTCGCCTGGACCGGCCAGCCACGCACGGCGGCGGCGGCACCGACCATCTCGGCGAGCATCTCGCCTTCCCGCATCGGGCACCACACGGTCGCCAAACCCGCCTCGCGCGCCTGCCACGCCACCCACTCCGAGAACCCCGTCAGCACCGGGCCCATGACACTGACGCCGTATCGCCACGCGGCGCGCGCGGCTTCCTGCGTCGGCGGCTCGCCCGCGAACAGCGCCTTGGCACGCAGGCTCGTGAGCCCGAAATCGCCGTGCCGGGGGTCGACCATGGCGCTGTAGGAGCCGATCGTGTGGCCCGGCTCAAGCTCGCGCTCGAGGACCTCGATGAACTCCGGGTCGATGCGTTGGTACTGCACAGCGCGGATCCCGCGCTCGGCCGCCGCCTCGACGTCCGGGAAGTGGTTGTCGCCGATGTGCAGGATGCGCTCCGGGGCGACCCCGAGCTCCCGGATGACGATGTCCCAGAGTCCCGCGCCCTTGTCGCTGCCGTAGGCCTGGGAGCGGAACACCCTGGCGGACTCGAACGCGGCCAGTTCCGGCCGGTCGAGCAGGTGGTCGAGGTGCTTCTCGGTGAAGTAGGTGTCGGACACCAGGATGATCGGGACACCGTGCTCGCGGGCCAGCTCGGCGATCTCGGCGACGTCGGGGTCCACCACGGTGAACTCGCGCTCGATGGCGACCTCGGCCGCCACCAGGTCGCCGACTGCCGTCGAGCCGAACAGCGGTGGCATGGCCTCCCAGATCTCGAACAGCGAGACCTCCGGACCAAGTGTCTCCCGGCTGCGCGACTTCGCCTCGGACACGATCCGCACATGCCGGAACGCCGCGTCGTTGACCCACTCCGGCAGCGCACCGGTCGCGCGCAGTCGCGCCGCGAGCACGGTGAACATGTCCGTCGGCTGCGGGACCCTGCGCCACAACAGGGTGTCGAAAACGTCGAACGAGACGACCCCGGCCGAGCCGTCGATGATCATGCGCCGAACCTGGTCGAGCTGCTTTCGGCTGCGCAGACGGGTGTGACTACCTGATGACATGCTGCCCCCGGCGCGGGTAAGTGTGGAACGTCATACCTTAGGCCGGCGCGTCCGCCGGGCACCGACCGCGTCCTTCGCCATCGGGGCCCGCCCGCCGGGCTCCGCGCTGGGACGGGCGGCGAATTGATCATGAATAGTCACGGTTTCATTCATCACCTTGAATATCACTGCGGTTAATTGCTCATAAAGGCCGTATTTCAAAGACCTTCTTGCAGTATGTGAATGGCTCGCCTTCACTGAGCGGAGTCCTTTCGACACCCTGCAGCGAAGGAATGATCATGTCTGTCGCAACCGCACTGCGTGCTGCCCTCGTGGCCGCACTGGCGGCGCTGTTCCTGTTCCCCGGGGCGGTGCCCGCGTCCGCGGGCCAGACCCCGGGCACCTACTCCTACTGGAACTTCACCGGGACCACCGGACTGTCCGATGTGGTCTACCCGCTCACCGTCGAGCAGCACCCCGGTCAGCAGTCCCAGGTCTATTGGTCCAACCAAGTGAGCTGGGCCAACGGGACCGGCGGCTACGCCGGGATGCAGACCAACGGCCGGTCCGACTCGAACTTGTTCCTGTTCTCCGTGTGGAACGCCACCGAGACCAAGCTCGGCACCACGGGCAGTTTCTGTCAGAAGTTCGGCGGCGAGGGTGAGGGCATGACCTGCCGGATCTGGCAGAAGTGGACGGCCGGTCAGACCTACCGCTTCCACTACAAGGCCGAGGGGTCGGGCTGGTGGGGCATGACGATCACCAACGCCACCACCGGCGCCTCGTTCAAGCTCGGCAGCATCCGCGTCGGCTCCGACCTGCTGAAGCCGTCGTCGCAGAGCTGGGTGGAGTACTACCGCTGGAGCGACAGCCGATCCTCCTGCCAGACGGAGCCGTACTCCCGCGCCCGGTTCGACGCCCCGACCGGCAACAACGGCACCCTCACCGCCAAACTCGGCAGTACCAGCACCAATGCCTGCCCGGGATTCCCCAGCGGGGGAGCCACCTCCGTGGCCGCGGGCACCGGCGTCCGGCACACCCTGGGCATCGGGAACTCGGTCATGGGCCCGATCACCGGCGCCGCGAGCAGGTGCCTGGACATCGTCTCCGGCAACGACATCGCCATCAAGACCTGTGACGGCGACGGCAGCCAGGCCTGGGTGCTCTCCCAAGATGGCAGCGTCCGCAACAAGAACTTCACGTGCCTGGATGTCTACAACAGGGCCACCGCCGACGGTAGCAAGGTGGGCGTTTGGGCATGCAACGGCGGCAGCAACCAGAAGTGGAATGTCCTGAACGGCACCCTGGTCAACCCGTCGTCCGGCAAGTGCCTGGACACCCAGGGCGGCGCGACCGCTGACGGCACCACACTGATCATCCGGACCTGCTCGACCGCTTCGACTCAGAAGTGGACCACTCCGGCGCGCCCCGCTTCCTGACGATGCCCCTGCCCTGAGGCGGTGCGGCGCCCGTCCCAGGCGCCGCGCCGCTTCAGGCGTCGGCTTCCAGCATGTCCGGGGTGACGGCCGACTCGGTGTCGGGCATGCCGAGGTCCTTGGCCCGCTTGTCGGCCATCGCCAGCAGCCTGCGGATCCGGCCTGCGACCGCGTCCTTGGTCATCGGCGGGTCGGAGAGCTGGCCCAGTTCCTCCAGCGACGCCTGCTTGTTCTTGAGGCGCAGTTCGCCCGCGGCGGTCAGGTGTTCCGGGGCCTCGGGGCCGAGGATCTCCATGGCGCGCTCGACGCGGGCGGCGGCGGCGACCGCTGCCCGGGCGCTGCGGCGGAGGTTGGCGTCGTCGAAGTTGGCCAGGCGGTTGGCGGTGGCGCGGACCTCGCGGCGCATGCGGCGTTCCTCCCAGGCCAGGACGCTGGAGTGGGCGCCGAGGCGGGTGAGCAGGGCACCGATGGCGTCGCCGTCCCGGACGACGACGCGGTCGGCGCCGCGGACCTCGCGGGACTTGGCCTGGATGCCCATGCGGCGGGCGGCGCCGACGATGGCCAGTGCGGCCTCTGGCCCGGGGCAGGTGATCTCCAGGGCCGACGAGCGGCCCGGTTCGGTCAGCGAGCCGTGGGCGAGGAACGCTCCGCGCCACGCGGCCTCGGCGTCGCAGACACCACCAGAGACGACCGGGGCGGGCAGGCCGCGGACCGGGCGGCCGCGCGGGTCGAGCAGACCGGTCTGGCGGGCCAGGCCGTCGCCGTCCTTGACCACGCGGACGACATACCTGGTGCCTTTGCGCAGCCCGCCGGAGGTGAGCACGTGGACGTCGGCGTGGTGGCCGTACAGGTCGTGGATCTCCTTGCGCAGGCGGCGGGCCGCGCTGCCGGTGTCGAGTTCGGCCTCGACGACCACCCGGCCCGCGACGATGTGCAGGCCGCCCGCGAACCGCAGCAGCGAGGAGACCTCGGCACGCCTGCAACAGGTCTTGGACACGGCCAACCGACTCAGCTCGTCCTTGACCGCGGCTGTCATCGCCACTGGTGCTCCTCTCCCCGGCCCGATCAGGGCCACTCCCCGCCGTCTATCCCACCACGTCAGGCCGAACGGCTCAGCGCCCCCTCACCGAACTGATCGCCCGACGCAGGCTCAACGCAAGGGCCACGGGGTCGTGGCGGTCCCCCGCCTGCCCCTCCGCGATGGTGTCGAGCAGCATCGCCGCCCCAAGAGCCTCCGCCGCACGTCGCAGGCGGTCCGGGGTGGACACCGCGTCGGTGTCGGCGATGACGGCGTCCACCCGGAGGCGGGGCGCGTGCTCCGAGAGCACGTCCAGATGGCGCTCGGGGGAGAACCCGGCGGTTTCCCCCGGTTGGGGGACAAGGTTGAGCACGACCACCCTGGTCGCGGCGGTGTGAATCAGCGCATCGTGTAGATCTGGGACGAGCAGGTGCGGCAGCACGCTGGTGAACCACGAGCCGGGGCCGAGCAGCACGACGTCGGCCTCGCGCACCGCGGCGACCGCCTCCGGACAGGCCGTGGGCGGCTGGTCACGCCGAGTGGCACTGTGCAGGCGGATCCGGCGCACCCGGCCAGGGGTGGTGGCGACGGCGACCTGGCCGCGGATGCGGCGGACCGTCGTCGGGTCCTCCTCCAGCCCGGTCACGTCGGCCTCGATGTCCAGGGGCTCAACCGACATCGGCAGTACCCGACCGGTCACGCCGAGCAACTTGGCCGCCTCGGCCAATGCGGCCACCGGGTCGCCGAGGACCTCCAGCAGACCGGCCAGGACGAGGTTGCCGATGGCGTGGCCCGCCAGGGCGCCCGTGCCGCCGAAGCGGTGTTCGAAGACCGTGGCCCACGTCTGCGGGCCCGCCAGGGCGGTCAGCGCCTTGCGCAGGTCGCCTGGCGGGAGCAGTCCGAGTTCGCGGCGCAGCCTGCCAGACGAGCCGCCGTCGTCGGCGACCGTGACCACCGCGGTCACGTCGTCGGTGAGCCTGCGCAGCGCGGTGAGCGTCGCGTGCAGTCCGTGTCCCCCGCCGAGCGCCACGGCCCTCAGCGGTCGATCCGCGCTCCCAGCGCTCACTCGCGCCCCAGGTCGCGGTGCACGACCTTCACCGCCATACCGTCCTCATCGGACAGTCTTCTGGACAGCTCTTCGGAGATCGCCACACTGCGGTGCTTTCCGCCGGTGCAGCCGATCGCCAGGGTCAGGTAGCGCTTGCCCTCACGCCGGTATCCGGCGCCGATGAGACGCAGCAGCTCGTGGTACCGGTCGAGGAACTCGTCGGCGCCCTCCTGGCTCAGTACGTAGTTGCGCACATCGGCGTCGCGGCCGGTCAGGTCCTTCAGTTCCGGGATCCAGAACGGGTTCGGCAGGAACCGCACGTCCATCACCAGGTCGGCGTCCATCGGCAGGCCGTACTTGTAGCCGAAGGACAGCACGGTGACCCGGGTGCTGGTGCCCGCGTCGGAGCCGAACGCGTCCTCGATCTTGGCGCGCAGCTGGTGCACCGAGAGGGTGGACGTGTCGAGGATGAGGTCGGCCTCCTCGCGCAGCGGCATGAGCAGCGAGCGCTCGGCGCTGATGCCATCGATGAGCCTGCCCTCGCCCTGCAGCGGGTGGCCGCGGCGCACCTGCTCGAACCGGCGGACCAGCACGTCGTCGGTGGCCTCGAGGAACAGCACGCGCGGCTTGTAGCCGCGGGCGTCGAGGTCCTTGATGATGGCGGACAGGTCCTCGGTGAACGCGCGGCTGCGCACGTCCATCACGACCGCGACCTTGGAGATGGCGCCGCGGGCCTGTGAGCCGAGCTCCACCATGGTCGAGATCAGTTCCGGCGGCAGGTTGTCCACGACGAACCAGCCAAGGTCCTCCAGACACTTGGCCGCCGTGCTTCGCCCCGCCCCCGACAATCCGGTCACCACGGCGACCTCGATACCCGGTCCCAGGTGGTCCGTTGTCATGACTTCGACTTCCCCTCGTTCAACCTGTCGTATACAGCTTGGGCCGTCGCCCGGCCGATCCCCGGTGCCGAGCTGATCTCCTCGACGCTGGCCGCGCGCAGGCGCTTGACCGAGCCGAAGTGCTTGATCAGCACCGCGCGGCGAGTCTGGCCGAGCCCCGGTACATCGTCCAACTCGGACATTGTCATCCGTTTGGCCCGCTTCTGCCGGTGATAGGCCACGGCGAACCGGTGGGCCTCGTCACGCACCCGTTGCAGCAGGTAGAGCGCCTCACTCGTCCGGGGCAGGATCGCGGGCTCGGACTCGGCGGGCAGCCACACCTCTTCGAGCCGCTTGGCCAGGCCGATGACCGCGACGTCGGTGACGCCGAGGTCGGCGAGCACGTCGGCGGCGGCGTTGGCCTGCGGGCCCGCGCCGTCGACGACCAGCAGGTTCGGCGGGTAGGCGAAACGGCGTGGCTTACCGGTGTCGGGGTCGATGCCCGGGGTCGGGCCCGGGTCCGGTGGGGACTCCCCCGCGTACTTGGCGAACCGGCGGCGCACGACCTCGGCGATCGAGGCGACGTCGCCCTCGGTGGCCGCCTCGCGCAAGGCGAAGCGCCGGTACTCGGACTTGCGGGCCAGGCCGTCCTCGAACACGACGAGCGAGGCGACCACGTCGCTGCCCTGGATGTGGCTGATGTCGACGCACTCGATGCGCAGCGGCGCGGTGTCGAGGCCGAGCTGGTCCTGCAGCTCCTGCAACGCGGCCGAACGTGCCGTCAGGTCGCCCGCGCGCTTGAGCTTGTGCTGGGTGAACGCCTCTTTCGCGTTGCGCTCGACGGTCTCCATCAGCGCGCGTTTGTCGCCGCGCTGCGGGACACGGACCTGCACCCGCGAGCCGCGCAGGCCGCTGAGCCACTCCCCGATCGCCTCTGCGTCCGGCGGCAGTTCGGGCACCAGGACCTCACGCGGGACGGCGGCGGCGACATCCTCGACGCCGTCGCCCAGCTCGGCCTGGTCGCCATAGAACTGACTGAGGAACTGGTCGACGAGCAGGCCGACCGGCGACTCGCCCGCGTCCTCCAGCCGGTCGACCACCCAGCCGCGCTGGCCGCGGACCCGGCCGCCGCGCACGTGGAAGACCTGGACGGCGGCCTCTAGCTCGTCGAAGGCGAAGGACACCACGTCGGCGTCGGTGCCGTCGCCGAGGACGACGGCCTGCTTCTCCATGGCCCGGCGCAGGGCGCCGATGTCGTCGCGCAGCCGCGCGGCGCGCTCGAACTCCAGCTCCGACGATGCCTGGGCCATCTCCTTCTCCAAGCGCCGGACCATCGCGTCGGTCTTGCCGGAGAGGAAGTCGCAGAAGTCCTCGACGATGGCCCGGTGCTCCTCGGCGCTGACCTTGGCCACGCACGGCGCCGAGCACTTGTCGATGTAGCCGAGCAGGCAGGGCCGCCCGATCTGGCCGTGGCGGCGGAACACCCCGGTCGAGCACGTCCGCGCCGGGAAGACCCGCAGCAGTAGGTCGAGCGTCTCGCGGATGGCCCAGGCGTGGGCGTACGGGCCGAAGTAGCGCACGCCCTTCTTCCGGGCGCCGCGGTAGACGTGCAGCCGCGGGTATTCCTCGTTCATCGTCACGGCGAGGACCGGGTAGGACTTGTCGTCGCGGTAGCGGACGTTGAACCGCGGGTCGAACTCCTTGATCCAGTTGTACTCCAGCTGCAGCGCCTCGACCTCGGTGGACACCACGGTCCACTCGACGGCGCCCGCGGTGGTCACCATCTGGCGGGTGCGCGGGTGCAGGCCGCTGACGTCGGCGAAGTAGGAGTTCAGCCGCGAGCGCAGACTTTTCGCCTTGCCCACGTAGATGACCCGGCCACCAGGATCACGGAACTTGTACACGCCGGGCGCGTCCGGGATGGTGCCGGGAGAGGGTCGGTAGGCGGACGGGTCGGCCACGTCCACAACCCTACGGCCGGGGTACGACAGTAGGGTGGGCCAGGTCCCCGAGCCTCCGGAGTGATCATGCGCACGGCGTTTCTGCGAATCCTCGCGAGCCAGCTCGGCAGGCCGCGCGGCCTCTTCGGGAAACTGGTCGCGCGCAAGCTCAACAAGCACAACCTGCCGTTGATCAACGCCGCGGTGGACAAGCTCGCGCCGGGACCGGACGACGTCGTCGCCGATCTCGGCTTCGGCGGCGGGGTGGGTCTGGCGCTGCTGCTCGCCCGCGCGCGCGAGGTCCACGGCGTTGACTACTCCGAGCCGATGGTCACCCGCGCCGCGCTCAAGTTCGGCCTCGACGACCGGCTGCGGCTGCACGTCGGGTCGATGACCGCGCTGCCGCTGCCCGACGCCGAGTTGGACGGCCTGATCACGCTCAACACGATCTACTTCATCGAGGATCTCGGCACCGCGTTCACCGAGATCGCGCGGGTGCTGCGGCCAGGCGGCCGTGGGGTGATCGGGATCGCCGACCCGGCCGCGATGGCCGAGATGCCAGTGGTGGCGCACGGGTTCCGCGTGCGCCCGATCGATGACGTCGTCGCGGCGCTGGCCGGGGCCGGTCTCGCGGTGGTCGACCACAGCCGGGTCGGCGACGGCGACCGCGCCTTCCACCTTCTCTCGGTCGAGCACGCCTGAATTCGCCAATCCCCCACC
>DATLIA010000177.1:0-14085 GCA_035540215.1 Actinokineospora sp.
CCCAAATCCTGGGACTCACACCCCTGTTCCGGCTTCGCCTTTCCAGCGCGCGTACCGGCCCGCCCGGTCGACCGCCCGGATGCGCGTCTCCGTCGCCGACCGGACGGCCTGGGTGGTGACCACGAGAACCTGGTCGCCCTCCTGCAATCGGGTCGTGGGCCCCGGGGTGAACCCCTTGCCGTCGCGGGCGACCAGGCTGACCGTGGCCCCCGGCGGCAGGCGCAGCTCGGCCAGGTAGACGCCGTGGAGTTTGGAGCCGATCGGGATGGTGACCTGCAGGAGTTCGGCGTCGAGTTCGTCGAGGGTGGCCACGTCGACGTCGATCTCGCGGGCGCTGGCCCCGGTGTCGAGCCGCAGCGCCTTCGACAGCATCCGCAGGGTGCCGCCTTGCACCAGCGTCAGCACGATGACCAGCACGAACACCGCGTCGACCAGCTGGTTCGCCCCGTCGACCCCTTGGGACAGCGGGATCATCGCCAACACGATGGGCACCGCGCCGCGCAGTCCCGCCCACGACAGGAAGACCTGTTCTCGCCAAGGGACGCGGAACGGCGTCATCGTCAGCAGCACCGACGCCGGCCGGGCCAGCAGGGTCACCACGGCGCCCGCGACCAGGCCGGGCACGATCGACTCCAGCAGCCGCGACGGCGAGGCGAACAGTCCCAAGAGGACGAACAGGCCGATCTGGGCGAGCCAGCCGAGCCCCTCGGCGAAGGACACCGTGTCCGCCCGGTGCGGCAGCTTGGAGTTGCCGAGCACCAGCCCGGCGACGTAGGTGGCCAGCAGCCCGGACGCGTGGATGAACTGGCCGGTGGCGAAGGCGAGCACGCACACCGCGACCGTGGCCAGCGGGTACAGACCGGTCGCGGGCAGCGCGGCCCGGCGCAGCGCGTGGGTGCCCAGCCAGCCAAGGCCGAAGCCGACCACCGCGCCGACGCCCAGCTCGTAGGTCAGCGTCAGCGGCAGCTTCCACGTGATCGGGTCGGACGAGGTGAGCAGCACGACGGCGATGTAGCAGGGCGCGTCGTTGAGGCCGGACTCCAGTTCCAGCGAACCGACCAGCCGCCGGGTGACCTTCAGGTTGCGCAGCACGCTGAACACCGCCGCCGCGTCGGTCGAGGCGAGGACCGCGCCCCACAGCAGAGCCAGCCGCCAGTCGAAGCCGAGTATCCAGTGCAGGGCGACGCCCGCGACCCCGACACTGATCGCGACGGCCACTGTGGACAGTGCGATTCCCGGCCACAGCGCCGGTTTCACCTCGTCCCACCGCGTGGTCAGGCCACCTTCGGTGAGGATCAGCACCAGCGCGGCCAGGCCGAGCGCCTGGGTCAGCTCGGCGTTGGAGAACTCGATACCCGCACCGGCCTCGCCGAGCAGCACACCGATCCCGAGGTAGAGCAACAGCGAGGGGAGCCCGACCCGCACCGACACGCGCACCGCCAGCACGGCCACCAGGATCACGGCCGCGCCAATGCCCAGCGCCACGGTCAGATCGGCCACGCCACCTCCACGAATTCAGCGGATGTCTGACGCATTCTCCCCTGTCAGAGCCCTGAGCGCGTCCTCCGAAGCCACGCCGAGACATGTCTCACCCGAGATCGAGCAGGCGCAGCAACGTCGCGGCGGCGTCGGGCGGGGCCGGGTCGACGTCGATGACCTTGTCCCGGCCGCGGTCGCCGGAGACGATCTCGACGTCCTGCCTGCGCACGCCGAACGCCTCGGCGACCGCCTTGCGGACGGCCTCGTTGGCCTTGCCTTCGACCGCGGGCGCGGCCACCGCGACGATGAGCGTGTCGCCGTCGGCCCACCGCCCGCCGACCCGCGCCTTGCGGGCGCCGGGCTTGACCCGGACACCGAACCGGAAGGCCATCACGCCCCCGCGGGTGCGGTCAGCATGACGGCGAGGACGTCATCGACATAGGCCCGCCGCGCGGCCGCCGACTTGGCCAGCAGCTCCGGGGTCACCCGCATGAGCTGGGCCTGACCCAGGTAGATCGAGTACCCGATCACCGCCCGCCTGCGCGCCTGCGCGCGGCCGAACCCGAGTTCGGTGAACTGAGCGGTGAGGTAGGCGAGCCTGCGCTCGGTGACCCGGGCGACCGCCGCCGCCACCTTGGGATCCGACGTGGAGGCCAGCAGGGCCAGCTCGATCGCGCCGCCAGCGTCGAGCACCGCGCCGAACAGCAACCGCAGCCGCTCGCGCGGGGTGGCGCCCCGGTCGGCCAGCCGGATCACGCCGTCGGTGTGGTCGCGCTCCCAGCGCGCGAGCGCGGCGTCGAGCAGCGCGTCGCGGGTGGGGAAATGCCAGTAGAGGCTGCCCTTGGTCGCCCCGACGCCGGCCGCGAGCGGCTCCACGGCCACCGCGGCGGCGCCGCCCTCGGCGATGGCGGCCAGCGCGATCTCGGTCCAGTCGTCCTTGGTCCTACGGCTCCCCGGCATGGCTCCATACGCTACCGTACGGTAGAAACTATACGGTAGCGTATGGAAAGCGGGTTGCGATGATCCACAATGTGCACCAGCGGGAATTACCCGTCGCCCCGGCCGTCATCGGCCGCCTACTGGACGGGATCCAGGGCTCGGACAGCCCGATCTGGCCCGTCGACACCTGGCCCGCGGTCCGATTCGACCGTCCGATGGCAGTGGGCGCGACAGGCGGACACGGTCCGGTTCGCTACTCCTGCACCGCCTACCGACCCGGGCGGATGATCGAGTGCACCTTCAGTCCTGGCTTCCTCATCCAGGGCACCCATACCCTCGACGTGCTCGACGGCCCGACGCAGGACTCGTGCGTGCTCCGACACGTGATCGACGCGCGCCCGCACGGGATCGGCCATCTCGCGTGGCCCCTCGTGTTCCGGTGGCTGCACGACGCGTTGTTCGAGGACCTGCTCGACCGCGCCGCGACCGCCGTCGGACACCCGCCGATCCGCCCCGCGCGGTGGTCGCCGTGGGTCCGCTTCCTTCGCCGCCGCGCGCAGGGTGGAGTGGACGCAAAGGCGTAGGGGATACACCCGAACAGCCCATCAAGCGCTCCAGCATCACCCGTAAGGCCGCTGGGCCACTTAACGGAAAGTTGCAGTACGCAAGGGCGTGATCATCGGTTTACCATTGTCGAACCGCGGCCCTGGATCACCCACCCCACAAGGAGATGCCCGTCCCGAACGGGCAACCATATGACCGCACACCGTTGGAGTGTCCTCTCCGCGGCCCGCTTCACCTTGCGCTCTTGGCGCTGGCGCGCCGAGGCCCGCGCACTGGTGGCGTGCCGCGCCCTGCACCGACTCGCCGTGCCGCTCGGCCTCGCCGGGCTGACCGCGGCACTGCGGGTCGCTGTCATCGACTCCCCAGCCCAGCCAACGGAAACCCACCACGTCGCCCAGGTCTTCGCCCTGGCCGAGCTGGGACAGTCCCTCGACCCGGTCAGCACCGCGTCGGCCCCGCTCGCGTGGTTGCAGATCGCGGGCTACACCGCCGTGACCGACGCGTTCGCCCGCCACGACAGCGCGCTGGCCGCGGCCCGTGAGCCGATGGTCTTCTTCGCCGCGGCGGGCGCTCTGCTGATCTGGCTGTTCGCCAGACGGATGGCACTTTCGCGGTGGACGGCGGCCGCCGCGGTCGGCGTGGTCGCACTGTCCCCGATCGCGGTGTCGATGTCGACCGCGGTCCGACCGGAGAACGCCGCGCTGCCATGGGCACTGGCCGGACTCGGTCTATTGTGGACACACAACCGGCACCGGTCGCTCGCTCCCGACCTGTGGGCGACCGCGTTCCTGGTGATCGCCGTGATCACCGCCCCGGTGACCCTCGCGCTGGTCCCGAGCGCGGCCTGGCTGGTCTGGCGACGCCGCCGCAAGCGTTTGACACTCATGCTGGCCTCGATGGCCGCCCTCGGCATCGGCATCGGCCTCGGCGCCACCGCCGTGCTCGACGGCGTCCACCTGACCGGCGACGGGCCCGTGCCCGCACAGTGGGTCGCGCTCGACCCCGTCCTCGCCGCCACCGGGGTCTTCGCCGCCGTCGGCGCCCTGTTCTCCTACCGCCTGCGCCCGCTGGCCGTCGGCGTGCTCTCGCTGATCATCGTCGGCGCCATCCCCGGCGGTCCCGGCACCGGCGCGCTGACCGTGCTGCTGCCGCTGACCGCGCTGCTGATCACCGGCACGATCGAGTGCGGGATCACCCACCGCGCCAGGATCGGCAGGCACACGCTCATCCGCCCGTTCCTCGCCCCGACGATCGCGCTGGCACTGACGGTGGCCGCGTTCGCGATCCCGGCGTGGGTCGGCGGTCTCAACACGGCCGCGGCCGCCGACCACGGCCCCAGCGCCGACGCGGCCACCTGGCTGCGGGTGAATCTGCCCGAAACGGTGGTCATGACCGACGAGACGACGTGGGTCGACCTGGTCCGGGCGGGCCGCCCCCGCGCGGTCACCACCCGTCCGGCCGAATGCCCCGCCACCTGTCCGGAGCAGTCCTGGCTGCTCGTCACGCCAGCCCTGCGCACCGAACTAACGACCCGGCCTGCCCTGGCCGTGGTCGCGGGCAGCAGCAGGCTCGTCGCGGTGTTCGGCGACGGGGCCGAGCAGATCGAACTCCGCGTGGTCGAGCGTTAGCCAAGGCCCGCCAGGAACTGACCGGTCACCGCGACGGCGGGCGCCGACGACCCGGCGCCCTCGACGAGCACGGCGAATGCCACATCACCCCGGTAGCCGGTGAACCAGCCGTGCGCCTGCGACCCGTCGCCGAACTGGGCCGTCCCGGTCTTGCCCGCCACCGCGCCGTACTTCGCCAGCGCCTTGCCGGTCCCGGAGGTCACGACCTCCCGCATCATCGTGCGCAGAGCGGCGATGGTGGCCGCGGACGGCGCGCGGTATCCGGTCTGGACGGTGGTCTCGACGGTGTCGAACAGCTTCGGCGTCACCGGCTTGCCCGCCGCGACGGTCGCGCTCATCAGCGCGACACCGAACGGGCTGACCTGCACGGTCCCCTGCCCGATGCTGTTCTCCACCTGCTCGGCCGTACTCGATGAAGGCCGCACCCGGCCGGTCTGGGTCGTGAGCCCGGGCACCTCGAAGCTCGCGTCGAAGCCGAACCGCGCGGCCGACGCGGGCAGCGAGTCGGCGGGCAACTCAGCGGCCAGCGCGGCGAAGGTGGTGTTGCACGACCGGGCGAAAGCGGTGCGCAGCGGACTGTCCGGCAGCCCGAAGCCGTCGTTCTTCACACTGCGCGTGCCGATGGTCTTCTGCTCCGGGCATGGCAGCACGGTGTCGATCGTCGCCTTACCCGCGTCCAGCGCGGCGCCCGCGGTGACGACCTTGAACGTCGAGCCAGCCGGATAGAGACCGTTGAGCGCCTTCGGGTTCTCCCCGGCGGCGGCGTTCTGCGCGACGGCCAGGATGCCGCCGGTCGACGGCTGGATGGCGACCAGGATCGCGGGCCCGGACGCGGCGTCCACCGCGGCCTGCGCGGCGCCCTGGGTTCCGACACCCACCGTCGACTTCAGCGGCGCGGTCGCCTTGGCCTCGGTGCCGAACAGGTTCTCCACCTCGGCGCCCGCGTTGACGAGCACGATCCGGGTCGACGCCGTCGGCGCGTCGGTCGCGGCCCGCTTGATGGCGGGGGTCAGCAGCGGCGCGAAGGCCGGGTCGACCGGCCCCGGCGCGGCACCGACCCACTTCATCAGCGGTTTGCCGTCCTTGTCGACCACCGCGGTGGGGTCTCCGGCCGCGACCTTGACGTCCAGTACGAACCCCGGCGCGAGCTTCGGGTGGACGACCGTCGGCGCCCACCGCACCTGCCACTGGTCCGTGCGCGCGAGGGTGAACGTGCTCGCGTATGCCCACTCCTGTTCACCGAACGCCCAGGTCCACTGGAACGCGACGGGCACCTCGGTGGCGTCCGGGGCCTGCACGGGCGGCGCCGTCCACGCCGCGGTGACCTTCACCGGCTTGAGCAGGTTCTTGACTCCGGCCAGGGTCGTCGTCGCGGCCTGCCGGTCGGTCGTCACGGCGGCGGCGGTGGCGAAGTCCTGCGTGGACAGCGCCTTCAGGAACCGCTCGCCGACCTGTGCGGCCGTCAGTGTGGGCTGGGCCGCGGTCGACGACTTCGAGGACGCGGCGGCGGGCGGCCGGTCGCGCGGCAGCAAGATATAGACGGCCGCACCCAGACAGACGAGCACCGCCAAGACGCCAATGGACAAAATCACGCGTTTACGCGTGGTAGACACGTGTACCGTTTCACGAGACATGGGGAACCGTCTCGTAAGCCGTCACCTTGCGGCGGGGCGTTGACCTCGTGGGTCTTCCCGTGGCGGTACCCGTTGCCCGCGTGGTGCGGGTCTGACGTGGGTTTCCATCGGGCTCGTTTCGTGTCGCCCCGCAACTCGGGGAGGACATGCCGCCGATGGCCTCGCCGACAAGTGCGGCGAGGTTGCGGGCGGCGTTGAGATCACGATCCAGTGTGAATCCGCACTGGTCGCAGTGGAACATCCGCTCGGACAGGCGCAGTTTGGCTCTCACCGCGCCACACGCCGAGCAAGTCTTCGATGACGGGAACCAACGGTCCGCCACCTGCAGGCGGCCACCAGCCCACCCGGCTTTGTAGGTGATCTGGCGGCGGAACTCGCCCATACCGACCCCCGCGATGTGCCGGGCGACGCGCCGGTTGCGCAGCATCCCGGCCACGTTCAGGTCCTCGAGCACGATTGTCCCGTGGGCACGAACCAAGCGTGTCGAGAGCTTGTGCAGCCCGTCCCGCCGGGCGTTTGCCACGGCCGTGTGCAGGCGCGCAATGCGAGTCTGAGCCTTGCGCCACCGCGCCGACGGGACCTGCCGGGTAACGCGGTCCGGCCCGATCCGGCGGGCCGCCTGCCGCTGCAGCCGTCGCAACTCCCGCAACTTGTGATCGAGATGCCTCGGATTGGGGATCACCTCCCCGGTCGAGAGCACCGCCAGCGACTTGATCCCGAGATCCACGCCTACCACCGAGTCCGATCGGGTGGAAACGGGGTCGCGGCGGTCGATCTCCACGGAGAACGCACAGAACCACCGGCCGCGTCGGTACGTGATGGTGGCCGAGCGGATCCGTGCGTTGCCACGCTCGATGTGCCGCGCTAGCTTTCTTGTCGTCTCGTGCGTGCGGACCACCCCGATGCGGGGCAGCTTCACGTGCCTGCGGTCATCGGTCAGGCCGAAGCTGCCGGTGGTGAGCCGACACGACAAACCCGCCCGTTTGCCCTTGAACCTCGGGAATCGAGCATTCGGGCCCTTGCTTGTACCGGCCTTCGAGGCGTTCCAGTTGCCCAATGCCGTGGCAAGGTTGGCCAACCCGGACGAGTAGGCCTCCTTCGAGTTCTCCGCCCACCACGGCGCGACCACGCCCTTGGCGTGGTTCCACAGTTTCCGCAGGCTGTAGGCCGACCACGACACCGACGGCGTCAGGTCTGTCTCCGCCACTCCGTAGGACCTCTCGGCTCGCCGCTGGTCCAGGTTGACCTTGATCAACGCAAGGCCCCAGTTGTAGGAGTAACGCTGCCCACCGCAATGAGACCGCAACCCCATCTCCTGCACCGGGGTTGGGTCGAGGGCGAACCGATAGGCCTGCAAAACCATCGTCATCAGGATTGGACCGTACCGACCATCACCGACAACAATGGCCACCCCGCATTGGGGACCTGAACTGTACGAAGTCCTCACGTGAGCTACCCCCGGTGCAACGCGAAATCCCCCGATGCGCGAGTGTCGCGCTCATCCCAAGATGCCAGGAAAGCGGCTTCCCGAGTCGGAAAGCCGCTTTCCTGAAACCACCTCGTGACGTCGCCTACCGACGGGCGACCGCCACCAAGACGTCGACCCCGTCGCCGACCGAGCCCGCGAAACCACTCTCGACCTCGGCATACGCGACCGACTCCGCGAGGGTGTCCCCGGCCACCGCCGCCTCGTGCGTGCGGACCGCGGCGACCACGTCGTCCGGCGCGTGCACGACCAAGTTGATCCGGTCGGACACGTCGAACCCGGCCTCCCGGCGGGCCTGCTGCACGACCCGGATCAGGTCGCGGGCCACACCCTCGGCGGTCAGCTCCGGGGTGACCTCGGTGTCCAGCACGACCAGCCCGGAGCTGGCGGGCAGCTCCGCGGTCGCGCCGGGGTCGGTGGCCACGAGCCGCCGCTCGTACTCGCCGTCGAGCAGCTCGATCCCGGCCGCGACGACCGCGCCCGCGTCGGTGGTCGACCACTCGCCCGCCTTGACCGCCTTGATCACCTTCTGCACGTCCGGGCCGAGCCGCGGCCCGCAGGCGCGGGCGTTGACCACGAGCTCGAAGTGCCCGTGCGCGGCGACGTCGGTGGTCAGCTCGACCGCCTTGACGTTGACCTCGTCGCGGATCAGCTCGGTGAACGGCTCCAGCACGGCCGCGTCGGCCGCCGCCACCAGCAGCTTCGCCAGCGGCAGCCGCACCCGCAGCTTGTTGGCCTTGCGCAGCGCGGACGCCGACGAGCACACCTGACGTACCCGGTCCATGCCCGCGACCAGTTCGTCGTCGGCGGGCAGCGCCGCGGCGTCCGGCCAGTCGGCCAGGTGCACGGAACGCTCGCCGGTGAGCCCGCGCCACACGGCCTCCGCGGTCAGCGGGAGCAGCGGCGCGGTCAGCCGGGACACGACCTCCAGCACGGTGTGCAGCGTGTCGACCGCGTCGGTGTCGCCCGACCAGAACCGGTCCCGCGAGCGGCGGACGTACCAGTTGGTCAGCACCTCCAGGTACTCGCGCACCGTCAGGCACGCCCCCGAGATGTCGTAGGTGTCCATCGACGTGGTCACCGACTCCACCAGGCCGCGGGTCTTGGCCAGGATGTAGCGGTCGAGCACGTTGGTGGAGTCGACCCGCCAGGTGCCCTCCTTGCCCTCAGCGTTGGCGTAGAGCGCGAGGAAGTACCACGTGTTCCACAGCGGCAGCACGGCCTGACGCACGGCGTCGCGGATGCCGCGCTCGGTGACGACGAGGTCGCCGCCGCGCAGGATCGGGCTGGCCATGAGGAACCAGCGCATCGCGTCGGAGCCGTCGCGGACGAACACCTCGTTGACGTCCGGGTAGTTCTTGCGCGACTTGGACATCTTCTGCCCGTCGTCGCCCAGCACGATGCCGTGCGCCACGCAGTTGACGAACGCGGGCCGGTCGAACAGCGCCGTCGCGAGGACGTGCATCGTGTAGAACCAGCCACGGGTCTGGCCGTTGTACTCGACGATGAAATCGCCCGGGTAGTGGTTGTCGAACCACTCGGCGTTCTCGAACGGGTAGTGCACCTGGGCGAAGGACATCGAGCCCGACTCGAACCAGCAGTCGAGCACCTCCGGCACCCGGCGCATGACCGACTTGCCCGTCGGGTCGTCCGGGTTGGGCCGGGTCAGCTCGTCGACGTACGGGCGGTGCAGGTCGGTCGGGCGTACCCCGAAGTCGCGCTCCATCTCGTCGAGCGAGCCGTAGACGTCCATGCGCGGGTAGTCCGGGTCGTCGGACACCCACACCGGGATCGGCGAGCCCCAGAACCGGTTGCGGCTGATGTTCCAGTCGCGCGCGTTCTCCAGCCACTTGCCGAACTGGCCGTCCTTGATGTGCCCGGGCACCCAGTTGATCTGCCCGTTCAGCTCGACCATGCGGTCCTTGAACTTGCTGACCGCGATGAACCACGACGACACGGCGCGCTGGATGAGCGCGTTGTCGCAGCGCCAGCAGTGCGGGTACGGGTGGTCATAGGTCTCGTGGCGCAGCAGCAGACCCGCGGCCTTGAGGTCGCGGATGATCGGCTTGTTCGCCTCGAAGACCTGCATGCCCTCGTACGGCGCGGCCTCGCTGGTGAACCGGCCGTGCGGGTCGACCGGGATGACGACCTCGATCCCCGCCGCGTCGGTGACGACCTTGTCCTCCTCACCGAAGGCGGGGGCGATGTGCACGATGCCCGTGCCGTCCTCGGTGGTGACGTAGTCCGCGGCGAGGACCTGGTGGGCGTTGTCGCGCCCGACGAAGAAGTCGAACGGCGGCGCGTACCTGGTGCCGAGGAGGTCGGAACCCTTGTAGCGGGCCAGAACCTCGGGCTCCTCGCCGAGTTCGCGGGCGTACGCGGCCACGCGCGCCTCGGCCAGCAGGTAGCGCTGATCGTTCGCGGCGACCACCACGTAGTCGACGTCGGCGTGCACGGCGGCGGCCAGGTTCGACGGCAGCGTCCACGGGGTCGTCGTCCAGACCAGGGCCTGCACGCCGTCGAGGTCGGTGCCGGGGGCGAGCAACCGCAGGCCGACGGTGACCGCGGGGTCCTGCCGGTCGCGGTAGGTGTCGTCCATCTTGGTCTCGGTGTTGGACAGCGGCGTCTCGCAGCGCCAGCAGTACCACAGCACCCGGAAGCCCTCGTAGACCAAACCCTTGTCGCGCAAGGACTTGAAGGCCCACATGACGCTTTCCATGTAGTCCAGGTCGAGGGTCTTGTAGTCGTTGTCGAAGTCGACCCACCGCGACTGCCGGGTGACGTAGTCGCGCCACTGGTCGGTGTAGCGCAGCACCGAGGTGCGGCAGGCCTCGTTGAACTTCTCGATGCCGAAGTCCTCGATCTCGCTCTTCGACGAGAACCCGAGCTGCTTCTCCGCCTCGACCTCGGCGGGCAGGCCGTGGGTGTCCCAGCCGAACCGGCGCTCGACGTGCCTGCCGCGCATGGTCTGGTAGCGCGGGACGACGTCCTTGACGTAGCCGGTCAGCAGGTGGCCGTAGTGCGGCAGGCCGTTGGCGAAGGGCGGGCCGTCGTAGAAGACGAACTCGTTGTCCCCGTTGTCGCCCGCGGGCCGGGCGTCCACAGAGGCCTGGAAGGTGCGGTCGGCCGCCCAGTAGTCGAGCACGGCGGTCTCAAGCGTGGGGAAGGACGGCTGCGCGGCAACCACGCCATGCTCGCCGTAGTGCGCCTTGGGATACGGCATCGGTGGCACTCCTCGTACGGATCGGTTGGACCCACACGGGGACGACGCACGCCTACCTGCAGGCGCTTGCCGCGGTACCACCCCGCTTGCCACCCGGACTCGGGTGACCGCTCTTGGTCGGCTGTGACGGGCCGCCCCGTCCGGTTCTACTGAGGCTCACGCCTGTTCTTCCGGAAGCTCCCCGGTGATGGCCGGATCGACGCTGTGTTGTTCCCAGCGTAACCCGTGAGCGCAAACTCATTAGAGGCGGATCGACATGAACGTCGTGGCGATCAGGCCGCCGTCGGGCGTGGTGGCGTAGTCCTCGACGGTCCCGACCCGCTTCCAGCCGCGCCGCTCGTAGAGGCTCTCCGCCGGGCTGCCGGTGTGGGTGTCGAGGATCAGCAGGGTCCGGCCGTGCTCCCGGGCACCGTCCGCCAGCGCGTCGAGCAGCAGCCCGGCGCAGCCTTGGCCGCGGGCGTCGCGGTGCACCAGGAGCTTGGCCACCTCGGCCCGGTGGGTGCCGTTGGGGTTGCCGACCAGCAGCAGCCGGACACACCCGACCACCCGGTCGCCGTCGCGCGCCACCCACGTCAGGGTGTCGGGCTGGGCCACCGCGGCCGACCACCACGCCACCGCGTCGGCGTGGGTGAGGGAGTCGAGGAACCCGACGCTCGCCCCGCCCGCGACACAGTCGAGCAGGACCTCAGCCAGTCCCGTGATCAGTTCCGAGCTGCCCTGCGCCCCCACTGTCCCGATCCGCACCCGTGACCTCCCACACCCGATCCGCCGCCACCCTGACCAGCAGGTACAGGACCGCAGCGTTGCACACGTGCCAGGCGAAGTGGGTACCCAGGGGGAAGTCGCCACACAGCGGCCCGTCAACGGTCCGAAGCGTGAGCGAGACGCCGAACAGCAGCCCGATCCCGGCGAACCACGCCGCGTACCGGCGCTCGCCGCGGGCGGCGAGCCAGCCCGCGAAGACGAACATCCCGAGCAGGGCGGGCACGTAGGTGCCCCGGACCAGCAGGTTGACCAGTGCGGCGAACGCGATGAACAGCGGGATCCCCAGCCAGGCCCGCCGCCACGGCAGGCCGAGGAACCACCGCGGGAACACCGCGACGTAGGTCAGCATGAACAACAGGATCGGCGTGGTGTCGAGCACCGCGGCCCACCGCGTGGCGACGGTGTGGAAGGTGAAGCTGCCGAGCCCGATCGCCACTAGCAGCAGCACCAACGTCACCAGGCTCGCCGGAGCCCGGTCCCGCGAGATGTGCCGATAGGCGAAGAACGCGGCGATCAGGAACGCGAGATTGGTGACCGCGTTGGCTGGCTCGGACCAGAACGACGGGTCCGTCCGCTCGCAGTAGGCGTCGACCGGCACGGCCGCCAGCCTGCCCGACCCGCGTGAACGCCAGGTGTCAGAGCCGCCGCGACACGTGCACCTCGCGGTCCACCACCGGCAGGATCTCCGGCAGGTACACCGACTGGATGGCAGCCAAGTCGTCGTGGGCGTTCCAGAGTTCGCGGGTCTCCCAGCGCTCGACCAGGGTGAACCGCCGCGGGTCGGCCTCGGAGTGCAGCGCCTCCCAGCTCACGCAGCCCGGCTCGGCGAGGCACATCGGCCGCATCCTGGTGAGCGCGTCGGCCACGGCGGGCACGTCGGCAAGGTCCTTGACGGTGATGATGACGATCAGATCCAGCACGCCGCTCAGTGTTCCTCAGCGAATGCGGACGCCGAGAAGTGGCGCCATGCGAAGACCGACAGCACGACCATCGCCGAACCCGCCAGCCAGAACGGCGACGTCACGCCCCACGCCTTGGCCGCGAGGCCGCCGAGCACGGAGCCGATGGCCGCGCCACCGATGACCAGCAGGTAGTAGACGCTGCCGACCCGGCCGCGCAGCCGGTCGGGCACCACCCGGTGCCGCACCGACATCGACACGACACCCCAGATCGCGCCGTGGGCGCCGAAGACGACCAGGATCGCGCCCGCCAGCCACGCGTCTGCGGTCAGTGCCAGCGCGAAGTGTGTCGCCGTCTCCACGACCAGCCCGATCCGCAGCAGGGCACCGTCGCCGAGGCGCTTCTGCAGCCTGCTCACGATCAGCGTGCCGCCAAGGCCGCCGACCGCGCTCGCCGCGAGCAGCGCGCCGAAGCCGATCTCCGGCAGGCCGAGGTGTTCGCGGGAGTACAGGACCAGGATCGAGAACGGGGCGAAGAAGGTGATGTTCATCAGGCACAGGCAGACCGCGAGCACCCGGACGAGCCGGTGCGCCCACAGCCACTTCAGCCCCTCGACGATCTCCACCCGCAGCGGCTTGCGCTCGACCACCTCGACCGGCTCCGGCCGGTAGCGGATCGATGCCATGAGCGCCGCGGCGACCAGGAAACCGACCGCGTTGATCCCGAACGGCAGGGCCGCGGCGATGACGAACACGGCCGCGCCGACCGGCGGGGCGATCATCATGTTGCCGACCATGTGGACCGCGGTCAGCCGCGCGTTCGCCTTCGGCAGCAGTTCCTTGTCGACCACCGCGGGGATCATCGCCCCGCCCGCGTTGTCCGCGAACGTCTCGGCCACCCCGACCAGGAAGAACGCCACGTAGATCAGCGGGATGGTGACCGCCCCGGTCCACACCGCCGCCGCCAGCCCCGCGATCACCGACGCACGCAGGATGTTGACCACGATGATCAGCTTGCGGCGGTCCAGTCGGTCCACGTACGCGCCGCTGATCAGCGAGAACAGCAGCCATGGGAGTTGCTGGACGGCCGCGGCCCCGGAGATGAGCGCCGGGTCGTCGGTCAGCGAGGCGACCAGCAGCGGCCCCGCGGCCAGCGCGATGCCGTCACCGAGGTTGGACGCGGCGAACGCGCCCCAGAGCTTGCCGAAGTCGCGACCGAGACGGGGTGGCACGGTGGCCTTGACCGACCTATCCCCAGCCATGACTCACGCCCCCCTTGTATCGGCTCAGTTCCACTGTGCCACGGGGGCCTGACGAGCTGCGCTTCCTCTATTGCCCACTGGCCCACTGGCCCACTGGCCCGCTCGCCCACTGGCCCGCTGGCCCGCTCGGCCGCGGCGGCGTTCGGGGTTCTGCGGGCACGCCGACGAAGGAGGTCGTGTTCGCGGGACCCCGAACGCCGCCTTCC
>DATLIA010000178.1:0-8583 GCA_035540215.1 Actinokineospora sp.
CCGGGCAGGCCGTCGACGTCGTTGACCACAACTACTGGCACAGGACCGCTGCCGACGCGCAGCACCAGCATCCGCATGGTGCCGCGGCCCGCCGCGTTGAAGATCGACTGCGGCCGGGTCAGCGGCATCCTCGACTCCCCCTACGCGCCGGGCCGCGGCACCATGCGGATGCAGGTGCTGCGCGTCGGCAGCGGTCCTGTGCCATTAGTTGTGGTCAACGACGTCGACGGCCTGCCCGGCACCCTCTACGCGGTCCGCCTCGCGATGAGCCTGCCCCCGGACTTCCTCACCAACTACTCCCTCGTCGGTATCGACCGCCGCGGCACCGGCAACTCCGACGCGGTTCGCTGCGTGCCGGAGGAGGTCCGGGCCAAGCTGGTCGACCTCGACCCGCGCTCGGCCGACGTCGAGCCGCTGGTCGACCTGGCCAGGACCGCGGGCCAGCAGTGCACGCTGAACCTGGAGACCCGGCTCCCCGCCATCGACACGTGGCGCACGACGGCCGACCTCGAGTCCACCCGCGTCGCGCTCGGCGTCGCGCACCTGCACGCGATCGGCCACGGCGAGGGCTCCCGCGTGCTGTCGGTGTACGCGGAGCGCTACCCGGACAAGGCAGGCCGGATGGTGCTCGACGGCCTCCCGGACCCGAACGAGGACCCGGTCGTCGCCATGGTCGGCGTCGCCGAGGGCGCGGACGCCGCGTTCAGCGCCTTCGCCGAGGACTGCGCCCGCCGCACATGCGAGTTGGGGAACAACGCCAGGCAGGCGCTGAGCGAAGTGCTCGCCATGCCCGACTTCCCGCTGGCCCCCGGCGTCGTGCTGCGCGCGGTGTTCTCGGCGCTGCACGACCGCCAGTCCTGGCCCGCGCTGTCGAAGGCGATCGCGGACGCCCGCGGCGGCGTGTCGGACGGCTTGGCCGTCTTCGCCGACCCGGTGGTACAGGAGACCGACGAGCTGCCCGCGATGTTCGACGGCACGCTCGTGACCAGGTGCAATGACACCCGAGGCCGCCTGTCGACCGCGCAGCTGACCGCCACGGCCAAGGACTGGAACACGCGGTACCCGGTGTTCGGCGGCCTCGTCGCGCAGTGGCTGGCCGTGTGCAGCCCGTGGCCGATCGCTTCGCATCCGGTCACGCAGCCCCAGGCGCCGACGGCCCCGCCGATGGTCGTCCTCGCCACCGCGACGGACGCGATCACGCCGCACTCGGGAACCGAGCACGCCGCGCAGCAGCTCACGTCGGCGGTGCTGGTGTCCTGGCAGGGCGCCGGACACGGCGCGCTGGGGACGTCGAGCTGCGCCACCGCCGCGGCCGCGGCGTTCCTCGCGGACGGGACGGTTCCGCGAAACGGAACCGTCTGCCCGCCCTGACCGCTATCCCAGTTCCCTCAACGCCCGCTGCGCGACCTCAAGCTCAGCCTTGAGCTGTTCCACCCGCGCCAACTGCCTGACCTTGGCCGCCTCCAGCGCCGTCCCGATCGCCTCACCGACCTCGGCGGGCAGGGATCGAGCCGCCTTGGCGACGTCGCCAGCCGACACCGGCACCCAGCGAACCGCGCGCTTCTTCCCGACCAGCACGTCGACCGTCCACTCGCCCTCCAGGGTCGAGTGCAGGGTCACCGTCACCTCGGCGGGCTTGCGCACGGGCTCCCGCCGCCGGGGCTGGGGCGCGGGTGCGGGCTCGATGCCCATCACGACCTCCGGCACCGGAGCGGGCGCCGGGGCGGGCGCGGGAGCCGCCTTGGGCGCGGGCTTCGGCTTCGGCGCGGGCTTGACCAGCGTCAACTCCGCGGGCGAGAACGAGAGCTCGTCGCGCGACCCGGTCGGGCGGACCTGAATGAAGTCCCCCTCAGCGGGCTCGGCGAACCCCGTGACCTTGGCCGACTGGCCCGCCGTGACCCCGACGGCCGCCGCCGTGAACCACACCGTCACCGCCTTGCCCGCGGCCAGGTCCGCACCGATCCGCGCGATGTCCTCGGCGGACAATGCCACCACCCTCGCCATTTTTCCTCGACCTCCCCTTCGCTGAGTTCGGGGCGTAGTGTGCCCCGTTGGGCCGACAGCCCACGCCGGCCCACCCAGGCGACACCCGAATGGACGTCAGCGGATGCCGTCTGGCAGCGACGGACTTAGGTTGCCGACATGACCGTGCGGTACCTGTGGTGGCGCAGCTGTTATGACGGCACGCTGCACGCGTTCGCCGTGGCCCCAGGCGCCCGCCTGGCCCACCAGCACTACCGTGCGTCGTGTACCCACGCCGCCCCGCCGGACCTGGCGACCGACGGCCGCGACGCCCCACGCTGCGCGGTGTGCCTACTTATCATCGGTGAGCCCGCTGTTCAGTCCACTTAGGACGTCAGTGGTCGCGCAGCCGGTACTCGCAGCCATATTCGACGGCGTAGTGCAAGTCGTAGTGGTGCACGATCTTCGGGCCGCCGTGCAGATGCACGTGAGTGACCGTCGACTTCGGGTTCTCTGGCGACGCGTCGAGGGTGTCGATCCGACCGTCGAGGGGACCGCCTACGTAGCGCACAAGGTATGAACCCGGCATCGCGGTCTCCTTTCGGTCCCCTCACAGTGTAATCCGCGAATTCGTCACCGGCGATGGTCGCCGGTGACTCCGTCGATCAGTTCCCGCAAGATGTCGATATGCCCCGCGTGGCGCGCGACCTCCTCCAGCATGTGGATGAGCACCCATCGCATGGACACCGTCTCGCCCGACCAGGACGTTCCCGTGTCGTCCAGCGCGGTCTCCGCGATCACCTGATCGGCGGCGGCCCTGGCGCGGGCGTAGAACGCGAGGATGTCCGCCGTCGTCTCCCCTGGTGCGATCCGGCTGTCCTCTTCGGTCGCCGGGTCGAAGCCGAGCGGCTCGACCGGTTTGCCGAAGGTCTCGCAGAACCACCCGTATTCCACGCTCGCCAGGTGCTTGACCAGGCCCAGCAGGCTCACCCCGGACGGCGTCATGATCCGCCGCACCTGCTCGTCGTCGAGCCCTTCGAGCTTCCACACCACGACATCGCGGTGCCGGTCGAGGGCGACGTGCAGGCTTTCCTTCTCGCCACCGGTCAGTGGAACGCGCTTCACCATGCGTCGAACGTAGCGCGCGACACCGACGAAACCCGGTCACGGCATCAGATAGAACCGCAACACCTTCGCCCGGTGGTCATCCAACGCGTCAGCGGTGTCGATCATCGCGACCACACGGCGGGCGAGCGCGGCGCTCGGGCGCGAGTAGGTGGTGGCGGCGCGGTGTATCAGCCAGCTGTCGATGTCCTGTCGCGCCCGCACGCGCAGCTGGTCGTCGGCGAGCAGGGTGACCGCCGCTTCCAGCCACCGCCAGACATCTCCGGCGGCGAGCAGGCGGTACGCGCCTATCCGAACATGGACGGGTTTGCCCGGCCCGATGAGTCCCGCCAAGTGATCTGGATCGACGCGATGGTCCCGCAGCCCCAGGCGCGCCTCCCTCGCCACCAAAGGCGACGGGTCCTCCAGCAGCGGCAGGAACGCCTCGACCGACGTGCCACCGAGGCGCCGCACGGCGCGAGTGGCCGCGGCGCGCACTCGGACGCGGGCATCTCCCAGCAAGGGCAGCAGGGTCGCCAGGTCGTCCGCTCCGCCGGTCTCCCCCAGGCCCGCGACCACGGCCGGACTCAGCGGAAGCGCCCGGTACACCCACACCGGGTCGCGCCCAGCGCGACGCAAGAGCACCTGGGCGGTGGCGCGCACGATCTGATTCCGGTCGGTCAGCGCCGCCTCAGCCAGGTCCAGGTCGGCCAACACCTGTAGCGCGTACGCGCGGGCACCGGATGGGCCATTGGCCACCAACGCGCGCGCACCGCCGCGGGTGATCGCCGCTTCCCCGCAGGCGCGGCGGACGACCGTGTCGCCGTCGGTGCGGGCCGCCGCGATCAGTTGGGGCAGGGTGAGCAGTTCCGCCTCGATCGCCATCAGGTGGGCGACGCGGCGAACCGTGCGGTTCGGGCTGGTCAGCGCTACGGGAAGTACCGCGGCGCCGCGGATCAACGCGTCGAGTTCGCCTGCCAGCCAGTCGCCGCCGCCGCGTTCGCGCACCGCGTACGCGACCGGGGCCAGCGTGAGGAACGCCGCGACCGGGGACTCATCGAGAACCCGCAGGCACTCGGCGCGTGCCCGCGCCCGCACCTGTGGCACCCAGTCCGCCGCCCGCAGGGCGAGAACCGGCAGACAGCCGATCCGGCCCACCGCCGCCTCGCGCACGCGGCCATCCCGGTCGCACGCGGCGAACACCGCCTCCAGCGCGGCCGGGACACGCTCCCGCGGACCCGTCCACCGACCCGACCGGGCGGCTTCGTCGAAGGCGATCCACTGTCGGGGTTCGGACAAGTCCGAGGCCGCCGCGATCAGGTCGGCGTAGGCGATCATCAGGTGTCGTCACGGGCCTTCGACGGCTGGACGCGCTTGGGTTCGCCGGCCATCTTCGGGTACTCCGGCGGATACGGCATGTCCCCAAGGTCGTGGTCGCGCTGGTCGCGCTCCACCAGCTCGATCAGCGGCTCCAGCGAGTACGCCTTCGTCGCGACTCCAGCGTGCAGGTCCCCGACCCGCGCGAAACGCTCCGGCATCGTCAGCACCGAGAAGTCCTGCGGGTGGGCGTCCGCGACCTCGTCCCAGGTCAGCGGGGCGGAGACCAGCGCGCGCTGGGTGGGCCGGATGGAGTAGGCCGACGCGATCGTGCGGTCCCGCGCCATCTGGTTGTAGTCGATGAAGATGCGCTCGCCGCGCTCCTCCTTCCACCACTTGACCGTCACCTGCTCCGGCATCCGCCGTTCCATCTCCCGCCCCAGCGCGATCAGGGCGCGGCGGACCTCGACGAAGGTCCAGCGCGGCTCGATCGGCACGTACAGGTGCAGTCCTCGGCCGCCGGACGTCTTCGGGAACGCGGTGATCTCCATCGACTCCAGCAGCGCGCGGACCTCGAACGCGACCCGGACCGCGTCGGTGAAGTCCGTGCCGGGCTGGGGATCGAGGTCGATGCGCAGCTGGTCGGGGCAGTCGACATCGGCGCGGCTGACCGGCCATGGGTGGAAGGTCAGGGTGCCGAGATTGGCCGCCCACGCCACGACCGCCAGCTCCGTCGGGCACACCTCGTCGGCGGGCCTGCCGCTGGGGAAGGCGATGCGCGCGGTCTCGACGTACTCGGGCGCCCCCTTGGGGATGCGCTTCTGATAGAACGCGTCGCCTCGGTGATCGGCCCGGGTGGACAGTTTGGCGCCTTCGAAGACGCCGCCCGGCCACCGTTCCAGGGTTGTCGGGCGCTCGCGGAGCGCGCCCAGGATGCCGTCGCCGACCGACAGGAAGTACTCGACGATCTGGCGCTTGGTCAGCCCCAGTTCGGCGAAGTACACCTTGTCCGGATTGGACACTCGAACGGCTCGCTCGCCGACCTTGATCTCCACGGCCTCAGTCGCCACGAGCACAGCCTACGGCGAACAACAACGCACGCGCGCGGCTTCGGCCGGTCCCGGTACCGTACTGCTGGTCAAAGCCGCTCTACCTGAGGAACTCGGTGAAGATCGACAACAGCCCCGCCAGGGGCACCCGCGACCTGCTGCCCGCGACCGTCGCCGTGCGCGACCACGTCCTGGCCCAGATCACCGAGGTCTACCACCGGTTCGGCTACCAGCGCATCGAGACGCCCGCGCTGGAGAACATCGCGCGGCTGACCGGCGGCCAGGGCGGCGAGAACGAGAAGCTGATCTACCAGATCCTGCGCCGCGGCCTCGACGAGACGGTGTCGGCCGAGACGACGCTGAGCGAGCTGGTCGACCTGGGTCTGCGCTACGACCTCACGGTCCCGCTCACCCGCTTCTACGGCAACAACCAGGCCACCCTGCCCCAGCCGTTCCGGTCGTTCCAGTTCGGCCCGGTGTGGCGCGCCGAGCGCCCGCAGAAGGGCCGCTACCGCCAGTTCTACCAGTGCGACATCGACATGCTCGGCGAGGCGTCGGTGCTCGCCGAGGTCGAGCTGATCGAGGCGACGACAGAGGCGCTGGCCGCCGTCGGCCTCGACGGGACGACGGTCCGGGTGTCCGACCGCCGTTTCCTGTCCGCGCTCGCCGCGGGCGCCGGGCTGCCCGAGGAGGAGTGGACCGGCCTGTTCATCACCCTCGACAAGCTCGACAAGGTCGGCTGGGACGGCGTGCGCGCCGAGCTGGCGGGGCGCGGCCTCGACGGCGACCGGGTCGACCAGCTCCAGACCAGCATCACCAGCCTGCAAGGTATCGACTCCAGCAAGCTCGGCGACCAGCTCGCCGCGTCGGTACCCGGTCTGGCCGACGAGGTCATCGCCGACCTGACCGCGACCGCCGACGCCCTGCGCGCGCTCGGCGAGACCCGGCCTATCTCCTGGGAGTTCGACCCGACGCTGGTGCGCGGCATGGGCTACTACACCGGCCAGATCTTCGAGATCGTGCACCCCGGCTCGTCCGGCTCGGTCGCGGGCGGCGGGCGCTACGACAAGCTCATCGGCCGGTCCCTGGGCCGCGATGTGCCCGCGTGCGGCTTCTCGATCGGCTTCGAGCGCATCGTCGACCTGCTCGGCGGCCAGGCGCCCGGCGAGCGCGTCGCGGTCCTCTACGAGGCCGACGTTCCGCTTCCCGCGGTCACCGGCGCGGCGCGCACGCTGCGCGGCACGGGGCGCGCCGTCTCCCCCATCCGCAGGAGCGGCAAGTTCGGCGCGCAGCTCGGGCGGCTGGAAGAGTGGGGATTCACCTCGTTCGTCCACCTGAAGGCCGACTCGGCCGACCTGGCCGAACGTCCGCTGGGCGACAGGTAGGGGCCGATCAGGCTACCGTGGAGACATGGTCGCGACCGGTTCCTTCGGCATGCCCGATGATGACCCGCGCCCGTCGCCGACCCCGACGAACCCGCAAGGACCGCCGGGGCGCTTCTCCGACGACCTGATCGGACTCGACCCGAACGACCCCGAGGCCCGCGCGTTCGCCGAGCACCTCGACCGGGTCGAGCGGGTGCGTCCCGGCTACACCGTCGAGGGCTACATCGGTGGTGTCGGCGACTTCGCCGACGCGGCCAACCGGCTCGGCGGGCACCGCAGGCTCACCGCGGGCATCCTCGTGGGGCTGATCCTCCTCGGCGTCCTGATCGCCGTGTGGGACACGCTGGTGTTCATCCTCACCACGCTGTTCGGCTGAGCCACCCCACCAGACCAGTCAGGAGTGTTCTCCCGTGAAACCCGTCGTCGGTGCCACCCCGAGGGTCGTCAAGTCCGAACAGGAGTGGCGCACCCAGCTCGACCCGCGTGAGTTCGCCGTGCTGCGCCAGGCGGGGACCGAACCGGCGTGGACCGGCGAGTACACCGAGACGAAGACCGTCGGGGTCTACCAGTGCCGGGCCTGCGGCGCCGAGCTGTTCCGCAGTGACGCCAAGTTCGAGTCGCACTGCGGCTGGCCGTCGTTCTTCTCGCCGCTGGCGGGCGAGAGCGTCATCCTGCGCGAAGACCGCGAGTTCGGCATGGTGCGCACCGAAGTGCTGTGCTCCAGCTGCCACAGCCACCTCGGGCACGTGTTCGAGGGCGAGGGTTACCCGACGCCGACCGACCAGCGCTATTGCATCAACTCGATCTCGCTGACGCTGGTCCCGGACGAGGACACCTCAAGTCCGGCTCAAGAAGCCTAAATCTCGCCCCAGGCTTGCCTAAATCTAGGTCAAGCCTCCTTGTGCGCGGAGTCACAAGGGAAGAACCATCTGCCTTGTCAGGGTGACTGACGTAGGGGGTGGGCAATGAACGAGCCGTGGGGTCTCTCGGGACCGGCTTTCCTGAGGATCTATCTGGTCGTGTTCTTCTTCGCTTTGCTGTTCGCGTTGGCGGTGCGGATCATGGTCCGCGCGGGGTCCGCCGAGACGCGGCCGACGGGCGGGACGATCCGACCCAGCCAGCTCACGATGGACGAGCTGGCCTACCTGGCTGGCGGCGCGCGGCGCGTCGTGGAGACTGCCGTGGCCAGGTTGATCGACCGGGGCAGGATCCGGCCGAGCCGGAAGGGCACGGTGCGCGTGGTCGAGGGGTCCACGTCCACCGATCCCGTCGACGCGGCCGTCCTGTCGGATGTCACGCGGTACGGGGACCGCACGATCGGTGTTCTCGTCGACAAGGTCAGCCAGGGTGACGCCGTGCGCGGCGTCGGGGATGCCCTGGCACGCAAGGGGTTGCTGGTCGGCGAGGCGGCGGTGCGGGCACGATGGGGTGCCCTCCCGCTTGCCGTGCTCTTCGTTGTGGGCACGGCACGGTGGTTCAACGGGATATCCGATGGACGGCCGATCGGCTGGCTGTCGCTGGCGCTGCTGGCGACGGGCGTGGCGACGGTCCTGGTGTACCGGATGGCGGTTCCGACACGGACGTACGCGGGGGAACGCGTGCTCCGTGAGGCCAGGCCGCGGGGCCGCAGGGTGCCCAGCGAGGAGGCGGCGCTGGCCGGAGCCGCGGGGGTCGTCGGGGTGGTGGCGTTCAGTGGTCTGGCCGCCCACCCGGACGATGAGATCAACACCGCAATGGCCTCGCATCGCAGCAGCGGCGCTTATGAC
>DATLIA010000179.1:0-10075 GCA_035540215.1 Actinokineospora sp.
GGGGAGGGCTGGTGAGCACACCGACGGCGGGTGCGCGGCCCGACGAGGTGCGCAGGCACAACCGCACCGCGGTACTGCGCCGCCTGCATGTCGACGGGCCGACCACGCGAGCCGAACTGGCCACCGAACTCGGCCTCAACCGCAGCACCATCAAAGCGCTGGTCGACGGCCTGGCCGAGTCCGGCATCGTGCAGGAACGGGTGCCGCGCGCCCGGTCCGGCGCGGGCAGGCCGTCGCTGCTCGTCCTGCCGCAGCCGCAGGCCGCCGTGGTGCTGGCCGTCGACATCCGGGTCGAGCAGGTGGCGATCGCGCTGGTCGGGCTGGGCGGGGAGATGCTCGGCCGCAACCGGTGGAACCTGCACGGCCGCACCCGTGAACCCGACGAGGTGATCACCCACATCGTCGAGTCGACCAGGGTGCTCGCCGAGGAACTGGACGTGAAGACCTTCGGAGTCGGCGTCTCGGTGCCCGGCGTGGTCCGGCGGTCCGACGGGTTCGTCCACGAGGCACCCAACCTGCGGTGGCGCGACGTGCCGCTCGGCGACCGGCTCGGCGCCATCCTCGGCGTGCCGATCCGGGTCGGCAACGACGCCGAGATCGGCGCGCTGGCCGAACACCTCCGCGGCGCCGCGCGCGGCTCGGAGGACGTCGTCTACGTCTCCGCCGACATCGGCGTCGGCGCGGGCGTGATCTCCGACGGGTCGGCCCTGCGGGGCACCGGCGGCTACATCGGCGAACTCGGCCACATGGTGGTCAACCCGGCGGGCCGCGACTGCCATTGCGGCAGCCGCGGGTGCTGGGAGACCGAGGTGGGCGAACTGGCGATGTGCCGGGCGCTGTCGCTGCCGGAGGGCTCGCCACGCGGTGCCGTGGTGGCCGAGCTGCGGGCGCTGCGGCCGGGCGACGAGACACTCGCGGAGTTCCAGCGGTGGCTCACCATCGGCGTGATCAACATCGTCAACGCGTTCAGCCCGGAGCTGGTCGTCCTCGGCGACCTGTTCACCGCACTGCCCAGGGAACTGGTCGACGCGGTGGGGCTGGAGGTCGGCAAGCGAAGCCTGGTGAGCCGCGCGATCGGCGGCACGCGCATCCTCCCGTCGACCCTCGGCGCCGACGGGAAGCTGATCGGCGCGGCGGAACTGGCCTTCGAGCCGGTACTGGGCGCCGTCTGAGGCTGTCGAGTCCGTGGCCACCGGCACGCCAGGTTCGGCCGGGTGCCGTGTCGGCCGAACCCGCGCTGTCGGAGACGCCGAACGGGCGGCACCCTGGTTGGGGTGCCGCCCGTTCGGTGGACGGATCAGGGCGTTGGGATCAGCCCTTCTGGAGCTCGGCCGCCAGCTCGCGCAGACGCACCTCGTGCGCACGGGCGTGGTGGCCGCAGAACAGTAGCTCTCCTCCGGAGGGAAGTACGGCGCGGACCTGTGCGGCGGCGCCGCAGCGGTCGCACCGATCGGCAGCGGTCAGCTCGGGGCGGGTGAGCGTCGTTGTCGTCATGGGAGTTCTCCCTCCGTCCCGGCACCGGATGGCCCGGCGCCCTCATCGGCCGTGAACGCGGTGGCTGGTGACTCCGCCGTGTTCACGATTCCTACTCTTACAGACGCACGAGCGAATAGCAGTGTTCCCGCGCCCACATAGCAATCAGGTAACCCTGGATTAACCCGGTCGGCCTAGCCATTTGCCCCGAAATCGCCTGGGAGCAGGGCATATCGATCATCGTGTCCAAGGTCGAAACGCCCGGTCGCTGCCCCTTGTTCACCACAGGCGAACACGTCCACCCACCGAGAATGTGACGCGCACCACATTGGATCGTCGCTCTGCGTAAAGAGAGACGCCGCCCACGCCAGATCGGCGTGGACGGCGTCCGTGGCCACTGTCGGATGTCGCCGACTGTGCGCGGCAGGCGGTCACCGTCTACGGCAAGCCGAGGGCTACTCGCAGGGCGGCGTTGATCCGATCCATCGTTGCCACCGGAAGGGCCCCCAGTTCTCGTGTGACCTCGTCTCGATAGATCTCGACGATGTCGTCTGCGAGAGCACTACCGGCCCATGAGCCATCCCGGTGATCCAGTTGGACGATGCTGTCCAGTAGGGGCTTCTGAGTCGTAGTCAGCCGGATTGCCAGGAACGTTTTCAACGCCTGGTTGCGCTGGTTGTTCGACACGGCGAGGTAGTACTTCTCGCCAAGATCGCCACCGAGGTCCGCACCGTAGATGCGGCCACGGACGATCATGCTTGGTGGGCCTGCGTGGCTCCGTGTCATGCGTCGGCCGCCCACCGGCTTCGAGCCCGATCTCGACGGGTCGTGATCTCCGCGCGCTGGGTGGCAAGTTCCGCCTCAGTGTGCGCCGAGGCGAGTTCCGCGTATCCGATCTCGCGGGCACGCTCTCTCAGCGTCTCGATTCCAATGGCCAGCACCGCGTGAGCGACCTGGGCGCGTGAGTTGCCGGGCTCGCCTGACAGTGAGAGAAGCGCGCGGCGCAGGACGCTGTCATCCTCGCGCAGTGCCTCTAAGAGCGTCTGCTCCTCCGGGGTGACAGGGATGTTCTCGCGCCTAATGCTCGCCGCCATGTGGCAAATTCTGTCACAAACTATGTGCCGCCGCCGAGCTTGGAAATGCCGAAGGGCCGCCCTTCGGGCGGCCCTTCGAGGATCGAGGCTTATTCCAGGTAGTCGCGCAGGACCTGCGACCGCGACGGGTGGCGCAGCTTCGACATCGTCTTCGACTCGATCTGGCGGATGCGCTCACGCGTGACGCCGTAGACCTGGCCGATCTCGTCGAGGGTGCGCGGCTGGCCGTCGGTGAGGCCGAAGCGCAGCCGCACGACACCCGCCTCGCGCTCCGACAGCGTCGCCAGGACCGACTGGAGCTGGTCCTGCAGCAGCGTGAACGACACCGCGTCCACGGCCACGACGGCCTCGGAGTCCTCGATGAAGTCGCCGAGCTGGCTGTCGCCCTCGTCGCCGATGGTCTGGTCGAGCGAGATGGGCTCCCGGGCGTACTGCTGGATCTCCAGCACCTTCTCCGGGGTGATGTCCATTTCCTTGGCGAGCTCCTCCGGCGTGGGCTCGCGGCCCAGGTCCTGGAGCAGCTCACGCTGGATACGGCCGAGCTTGTTGATGACCTCGACCATGTGCACCGGGATACGGATGGTGCGGGCCTGGTCGGCCATCGCGCGGGTGATCGCCTGGCGGATCCACCACGTCGCGTACGTGGAGAACTTGTAGCCCTTGGTGTAGTCGAACTTCTCCACCGCGCGGATCAGACCCAGGTTGCCCTCCTGGATCAGATCGAGGAAGGCCATGCCGCGGCCGGTGTAGCGCTTGGCCAGCGACACCACGAGGCGCAGGTTGGCCTCCAGCAGGTGGTTCTTGGCCCGCTCGCCGTCACGCACGATCCACCGCAGGTCGCGGCGCATCTGCGGCTGCAGCTTCTCGCCCTCGTCCTCGGACTTGCGCACCCGCTCCGCGGCGTAGAGGCCCGCCTCGATCCGCTTGGCGAGTTCGACCTCCTCCTCCGCGTTCAGCAGGGCGACCTTGCCGATCTGCTTGAGGTAGGCGCGGACCGAGTCGGCGGACGCGGTGAGCTCGGCGTCCTTGCGGGCCTGGCGCAGCGCCTCGGACTCTTCCTCGTCCCAGACGAAGTCGCCGTCCTTGCCCGCTTCCTTCGGGTCCTTCTCCTCGGGCTCCTCGACGGGCTCCTCGACCGGCTCGACCTCGACCTCTTCCAGGTCGGACAGGTCGGGGTTGTCGATGTCCTCGGGCTCCTCGCCCTCAGGACCGTCGCCCGCCTTCTTCGGGGCCCCGGCCTTGGCCGCGGGGGCCTTCTTGGGCGCGCGCGCGGTCTTGGCGCCCGCCGCCTTCTTGGCCGTCGTCTTGGTCCCGGTGGCGGTCAGGTCTTCTTCCGACGGCTCGCCGGTGGCCGTCTTCGCGGCGCTCGCCGACGCGGTGGAGCGTCGGGTTGCGGTTCGTGCGGCTGCCACGTACGCCCTTTCACAACTGTCCATCACAGCGGCGCCCGACAGGGAAAACGTCTGGTCGCCGCCGGAGTTCGGGGGAGTGCCCTGCGGCTGCTGAGCCAGGGGCGTGTTCCATTGTAGCGACGTGCGGCGTTTCGCCGGGACACGCCAAGCCGGAAAGTCGCCAGAACGGGTCCGTCAGCCGCCCGAGGCGGCCACAGCAGCTCCCACTATGCCCGCGTCGTTGCGCAGTTCAGCGGCCACGATCTTGGTCCGCACGTCGAGCAGCGGCAGCCATTTGTCCGCCTTCTTGCTGACCCCGCCACCGACGATGATCAGGTCGGGCCAGATCAGGTTCTCCAGGCCGGAGATGTACCGGGTGACCCGGTGGGCCCAGTCCTCCCAGGACAGGCCCTCCTCGTCCTTGATCGAGGCCGCCGCGCGGGTCTCGGCGTCGTGGCCGTCGATCTCCAGGTGGCCGAACTCGGTGTTGGGCACGAGCTTGCCGTCGAGGAACAGAGCGCTGCCGATGCCGGTGCCGAAGGTCAGCAGCACGACGACGCCGTCCCGGTCGCCCGGCCAGCCGTAGCGGATCTCGGCGACGCCCGCGGCGTCTGCGTCGTTGAGCACGACCACGTCGCGCTCGAGGCGCTTGCCGAAGAGGGCGGCGGCGTCGGTGTCGACCCACGACTTGTCGATGTTGGCCGCCGTGTGCGCGACGCCCTTCTTGACCACCGCGGGCAGGGTCACGCCGACCGGACCGTCCCAGCCGAACTTCGCGACGATGTCGGCCACGACGTCGGCGACCGCGTCGGGGGTGGACGGATTCGGGGTCGGGATGCGCAGGCGATCGCCGTCCAACCTGCCCGTGACCAGGTCCACCACACAGCCCTTGATGCCGGAGCCGCCGATGTCCACGCCGAAGCCAGTCGCGCCCATGCCGGACCTTCCTACTCGATTCAGAACCATTGCCCGCAGACATTAGCCGCCGCCGCGCGCTTGTGGTCGGATAGTGGTGTGAGCCATTCCAACAGCGACCTGCTGAAGATCGCCGTGGCCGTCGCCGCCGAGGCGGGCGACCTCGTGCGCACCGAGCGGGCCAGGGCCATCCAGGACGTCGACACCAAGTCCACCAGCACCGATGTCGTCACCGCCGCCGACAAGGCGGCCGAGGCGCTGATCCGCGACCGGCTGGCCGGGCTGCGTCCCGACGACGCCGTGCTCGGCGAGGAGGACGGCGGCGCGGTCGGCACCGGGGTGACCTGGGTCGTCGACCCGATCGACGGCACGGTCAACTACCTCTACGGCTACCCCTGGTACTGCGTGTCCGTCGCCGCCCAGGTCGACGGGGTGTCGGTGGCGGGCGCGGTGATCGAGCCGGTCAGCGGCAGGCAGTGGACGGCGACGCGCGGCGGGGGAGCCTTTCTCGACGGCCTGCCGCTGACGGCGTCGCGGCCGGAGTCGGTGGAGCTGTCGCTGGTGGCCACGGGATTCGCCTACTCGCGGGAGCGCCGGATCGCCCAGGCCGCCGTGGCCGCACGGGTGGCGGGCCGGGTGCGCGACATCCGCCGGTCCGGCTCGTCGGCGCTGGACCTGTGCTCGGTGGCGGCGGGCTGGGTCGACGCGTACTACGAGCGCGGCCTGTCCGCGTGGGACTGGGCCGCGGGCGCCCTCATCGCCGCCGAGGCGGGCGCGGTCGTCACGCTGCCCGGCACGGCGCCGGAACTGGGCACGGACACGATGTACGCCGCCTCCCCGGCCATCGTGGACGCCCTACGGGCCGTCCTGCTGGAAGAGGGCGTCGGCGGCGACTACTAGTGGTCACGACCGGAGGTTCGCCGAGACCCCCGACGAACCTCCGGTCGTAACCACTAGCAGCGGATGTCGAGCGCGGTGTTGATCAGGTCCGCTGGGATCGGCGCCCCGCTCGACCCGTCGGACAGCAGGCCGCCCTGGTCCGGGTTCGACTGCGCCCACTCGGCCAGCAGGTCCAGGACCTTGCGGGCCTCCGGCCGCGGCTTGAGGTGGTCGAACATCTTGCCGACGACCAGGTCGACCGTCGCGTCCTGACGCTCGTCGCGGACCAGCTCGGCGCACGGTTCGAGCAGGTGCAGGGTGCGGGCGACGGCCATGCCCTGCTGGCCGAACCGGATCTGCGCCCGGCACGTCAGCAGGGATTCCTTCGGGTAGAGCACATCGTTTTCGGGCGCCGCTACCTGGGCGAAGCCGAGTTCGCGCAGCGTCTCGGTGACCGTGTTCGCCTGTCCGCGGGTGTCGCTGGCGTTGAGGACCCGGACGAGCGCTGTGGCGGGCGGTACGGGCGCGGTGCGGTCGAGGCCGGTGCGATCCATCGGCTCGCCGATCAGCGGCGGCGCGACGCCCTCCACCGGTGTCACCGCGGCCGGTGCGTTGCAGCGCATGGCTCGGGAGTCAGCCTCGTCGGTCTTGATCACTTGGAGCCACACGATGCCCGCGGTGACGCCGAGCAGCACGATCAGGATCAGCGCTGGGAGCGGGCGACGCTTGCGATAACCACGTGGCCGCGCACCCCGCGTCAGGTTGCCGGCCGGCACGAGCGCGTCCTCTCTGCGGACTTCATGCCCTACCCCCGTAGGCATTCGGAGCGGGCGTCGCCCACTCGACAGTCGATGGTGATCAGACTATTCGCTTTCCTGGATTCCGCACCACGACACCCACGTCGTGTCCGGACCGCAACCCGACTCCGAGCTTCGCATCCGATGGCCACGACGCGCCCGAAACACCCCCAGATGGGTGATGCGGTGCGGGAGTGGTCGAACATGAGCTACCCTCTGCCCGCTCCGGTCGCCGAAGACGTCCAGCCGAATCGATTCCGATGGCTGCCTGACCCTGACGCGACCGGCGAGACCTCCGTCACTCGATTGGCGGGCACAAACCGGGGCGCTGGAACGTTGACCAGCGGCACGACCCACATCCTGATGGACCGCAGGGGTGAAAGAAGATGGCTACCGACTACGACGCACCACGCCGCAGCGAGGCGGACGATCTCGCGGAGGACTCCCTAGAGGAACTCAAGGCGCGACGGAACGAGACCCAGTCCGGGGTCGTGGACGTGGACGAGACGGACACCGCGGAGAGCTTCGAGCTGCCGGGTGCCGATCTGTCTGCCATGTCAGGCGAGGACCTCACCGTCCGGGTGGTGCCCAAGCAAGCCGACGAGTTCACATGCTCGAAGTGCTTCCTTGTGCATCACCGCAGCCGACTCGCCGAGGACGACAACGGCGTTTTCATCTGCCGGGACTGCGCGTAAGCCCACTACGCGCCGTCCTGACAGGCGACTGCACCAACGACAACAGCCGGGTACCCCACAAGGGGACCCGGCTGTCGTTGTCTTGGTACGGACCGTCTCGGTACGGGGCTGTCTTGGTGCGGGTCAGTCCTGACGCAGGACCGCGGCCAGTTCGGCGGGCCTGCGGCTGCTGAAGACCCAGTACGGCGTCGGGTCGTCCGGGTCGGTGATCCGGACCCGGACCAGCGGGCCCACCCAGCCCCGGTGCAGCATGAACGCCGCCGGGTCGAGGTTCGGTCCGAGGACCTTGCGCTTCTCGCCCGCGCCGAAGGTCTCCACTGTGCCGACGAACTCCAGCGGCACGTGCGCGTCGCCGACCTTCAGCTCGCCGTCCTCCACCGCCACCCTGGTGCGCCCGGAGCGCACGATCAGCAGCAGGGTCAGCGGCAGGAGCACCACGTAGGGCAGCCACGAGCGCACCCCCGGGTAGCCCATGTGGATCTCGGCGGCGAGCAGTCCGGCCGCCAGCAGGGGCAGGGGCCACCAGTACCACGTCACGTGCAGCCGCTCGGCGAACCGCTGGGCGGTGGTCGTCGAAGGGGCCGTGCCTGAGCTGTCTGTCACCACCCCAGGGTAGTCTCGCCGCTCGTGTCCAGCGTGGAGGTCCTGCTCACCCGGTTGGATCCGGACGTGCCCCTGCCGTCGTACGCCCGACCTGGCGACGCGGGGGCCGACCTGGTGACCACCGTGGATGTCATCATCCCGCCGGGCCGTCGGGTGACCGTCGGCACCGGGATCGCGATCGCGCTGCCCGAGGGGTACGCGGGCTTCGTCCATCCGCGCTCCGGCCTGGCGGCCAAGTCGGGGCTGAGCGTGGTCAACACTCCTGGCACGATCGATTCGGGGTATCGCGGCGAGATCAAAGTCTGTTTGATCAACCACGACCTGACCGCACCGATCAGCCTGCGCCGCGGCGACCGCGTCGCGCAGCTGGTGGTGCAGCGGGTCGAGCACGCGGTGTTCCGCGAGGTGGACGAGCTGGGGGAGTCCCAGCGCGGCACCGGCGGATACGGGTCGACCGGGGGCCATCAGGTGCTCACCGGCTCGGCGGGGACGGAGGACTAGGTGGGACTGTTCGGACGGCGCAAGCGCAAGGACGAGGAGCCGCGCGTCAAGGAGGTCGACTCCGCCGGAGTCGACGACCTCGACGAAGGTGACCTGGCCGACCGCGCGGACGGCCCCTACGACGATTCCGAGGCGCCGGACGACGAGTCCCCCCGCCTCGATCTCGGCTCCCTGCGGATCCCGGTGCCCGACGGCGCCCAGCTGCAGGTGGAGATGGACCCGGCGGGCCCGGTGCGCGCGGTGCACGTGCTCACCCCGGTCGGCCAGCTGACCCTCAATGGCTACGCGGCCCCGAAGACCGGCGGCCTGTGGTCGCAGGTCTGCGGCGAGCTCGCCGAGCAGCTGCGCTCCGACGGCGCGACGGTCCGCAGCCACTCGGGCGAGTGGGGCCAGGAGCTGTCGGCCGCGCTTGGCGAGGTCGCCCTGCGCTTCATCGGCGTCGACGGGCCGCGCTGGATGCTGCGTGGCGTCGTGGCCGGACCCCCGGAACTGGCTGACACGAGCACTGAGGCGCTGCGCGAGATGCTGCGCAGCACCGTCGTCGTGCGCGGCACCCAGCCGATGCCGGTGCGCACTCCGCTGCAGATCGACCTGCCGCAGGCGATCGCCGAGCACATCGCGCAGCAGTAGTTTTGGCTCGCCCTTCGGGCGAGCGGCTCGGCCGCCTCAAGGTGATGAGAACGAGACCGGTTTTCCAAGACGGCCAACTGCCGGCGCAGTCGACCATCTTGGAAAACCGGTCTCGTTCTCATCACCGCGGCCGAGCGGGCCAGGCGTAGTCGCCTAAACCTGTCGCGCCACACCACTAGGCTGATCGTGTGCGTCCGTCCTTGATCGTGCTCGACGGTGTCCGCTGGCAGGGCACGCCCGTGGTCGGGGAGCGGTCCCAGACACTGCTGGCCGAGCTGGTCCGCCACTCCCGTGACGGGGTGAGCGACGAGCGGCTGGTCGCTGAGCTGTGGCCCGACGCGCTGCCGTCGCACCCGACGAAGGCGCTGCAGGTCGTGGTGTCGCGGACCAGGGCGGCCACCGACACCCACGTGATCACGCGGTCCGCCAACGGCTACCGGCTCGGCATCAGCGCCGACCAGGTCGACGCGCTCAAGCTGGCGGCCGCGGTCCAACTCGCCCGCGGCCGACTGGCCGCGGGCGACGCCGCTGGGGCACGCGCGGCCGCCGAGGATGCCGTCGACCTCGGCCGGACGATCACTCTCTCCACCGACGAAGGCGCCTTGGGCGACCTGCTCGCCGCCGCGCAGGCCGACGCCGAAGAGGCGCGGGATCTGCTCGGTGTCGCGCTGAGTCGGGTCGGCGAACACCAGCGCGCGCTGCCGCTGCTGACCGCGACCGTCGCCAAGCGCCCTGACGACGAGGACCTGGTCCTCTGCCTGCTCCGCAGCGAGAGCGCCGTGCACGGGCCATCGGCGGCGCTCCGGACGTTCGAGGACTACCGGGCGCGGCTGGCCGACACGCTGGGCACCGACCCGGGCGCGGCGCTGCGCCGCCTGCACGCCGAACTCCTCGCCCTGGACCGTCCGGTCCGCCAGGGCCTGCTGTTCGACCACACCGAGCTCGTCGGCCGCGACGCCGACCTCGCCGCGCTGCGCGCGTTGGTCCGCACCGCCCGGGTCACCTCGATCGTCGGCGCGGGCGGCCTCGGCAAGACCCGCCTGGCGCACGTGCTCGGCCGTGAGGCCGAGCAGCCGGTGGTGCACTTCGTCGAGCTG
>DATLIA010000180.1:0-6369 GCA_035540215.1 Actinokineospora sp.
GTGTGAGTGGTGGTGTGGTGGGCGATCTCGTGCCCGCGGTCCTCTATCTCCTGGGTGAGGCCGGGGTGCCGCGCGACGTTGGCGCCGGTGACGAAGAACGTCGCGTGGACGTTGTGCCTGGCCAGCGCGTCGAGGACCTTCGGCGTCCACTCCGGGTCGGGGCCGTCGTCGAAGGTCAGCGCGAGCGACTTGTCCTTGGGTCGCACCGTCCGCGGTGTCTCGCCACGCGGGTCGATGACCGCTCCGCCCTCCCGCGCGGCGGCGGGCACGCCGGTGGCGGTGCCGACCGGCGAGGCCTGTTCGGTGCCCAGCCCGCCCGCCAGGAACGCGTTGACCGTCAGCAAGCCTGCGACGGCGATCAGGATCGCGGTGAGGAGGATCCAGTGCGCGCGGGGCTTGCGTGCCTTGAGGTGACGGGCCACTAGCGGGGCGGTTTGGTCGGCCGGTCGGAAGGCTTGCCCGGTGTCGGATTGCCCGGCTTCGAGGTCGTGGTCGTGACCGCGTCCGTCGTCGTCGTGGTGGTGGTCACGGGGGCGCCCTGGGTGGGCTTGGCCGCGGTGGTCGTAATGGTCGTCGTCGGCTCACCGGACTCCGACGTGCCAGGCTGCCCCGGTTGACCGGGCTGCCCCTGGTCGGGCTGCTCGACGGGCACGGCGACGGACGGTGGCGGCGGCACGGGCAGCGACGCCGTCGGCCCGATCGGGGCCCCCAGCAGCGCGGCGAGAAGCAGGCCACCCACGGTGGTCAGGGCGCCGACGGTGACGACGGTCGCGGTGCGGACCGTCTTACGGCGTTTCCCGGTCGGGTCAACGAACACCGGTGCGGCGGATCTGTCGGGCATCGGTCACTCCAGCTCGGCGGACGGCTCACCCTAACGGGTGTCGTAGGCCGATGGAACGACACACAGGGTGGCAGGCTTCGCAGTGCGCCGATCGGCGTACCGGCCGCGCCGCCGTCCGAACCCCGGTTCGGGACACTGGGACCCGAAGGCCGCTACGGTGTCGACCCATGGACGTCCTCGTAGTCGACCACCCCTTGGCCAGGGCCCGCCTCACCGTCATGCGCGACGCGCGCACCGACAGCGCCACCTTCCGGGCGGCGCTGCACGAGCTGACCGTGATGCTCACCTACGAGGCCATGCGCGCCGCGCCGCTGCGCACCGAGCGCATCCACACCCCGGTCGCGCGGACGGACGGCCACTGGCTGGCCAACCCGCCGCTGCTGGTGCCGGTGCTGCGCGCGGGCCTCGGCATGGCAGACCAGGCGCACAAGCTGATCCCCGACGCCCAGATGGGCTTCGTCGGCCTGGCCCGCGACGAGGAGACCCTGCAGCCGACCCCGTACATGGAGTCGCTGCCGGACGACCTGTCCGACCGCCCGGTCTTCGTGCTCGACCCGATGCTCGCCACCGGCGGCTCGATGGTCTACACGATCAAACTCCTGGTCGACCGCGGCGCGACCGATGTCACCGCCCTGTGCGCCCTGGCGGCGCCGGAAGGCATCGAGCACCTGGGTCAGGCGGGTCTGCCGGTCCGCTTGGTGACGGCGAGCATCGACGAACGCCTCAACGAGTCCGGCTTCATCGTCCCCGGCCTAGGCGACGCGGGCGACCGCCAGTACGGCGCGCGCTAGGGCAGTTCGCCGTTGACGACCTGAATGATTCGCGGAGCGAGGAAGTACCGGACTCGTCCCGGACTGTCGACTTCGACGACGATCCCCGCGTCAAGCAGCTTGGTGATGTTGTCTCGTGCCGCTTTGTGTGTGACGTCCAGTAGTCGAGCCGCTCGGCCGATGGTCATCGCCGGGGTGGCGAACAGCGCGTCTACCAGCTTCGGCGCCAGCGCGGACGATCGCGCTGTGGTCACGCTTTCCCGCATATCGTCCCGCAGAGTCCGCAATTGGCTCGCCCGTTCGGTCGCGTTCGCGGCTTGAGCGGCGATGACGTCCAGGAAGAATGCGATCCACCCCACCCAGTCGCCTGACACGCTGACTGCGAGCAGTCGGTCGTAGTACTCGCTTCGCCGGGGTTCCAGATAGGCGGAGAGATCGAGCAGCGGAGCGGGAAGCAGACCCCACTCGATCAGCAACAGTGTGACCAACAGTCGGCCGACTCGTCCGTTTCCATCAACGAACGGGTGGATCGCCTCGAACTGGTAGTGGGCGCACGCGATCGTGATGAGTGGCGGCAACGCGTGATCGGTGTGCAGGTACTTCTCAAAGGGATCGAGACAGTCCCAGAGCCTGGTTGGCGGCGGAGGAACATAAGTCGCCGTGTTCAGCGAACAGCCTGGAGGGCCGATCCAGTTTTGGGATCGGCGGAACTCGCCGGGTGTGGCGTAGCCGCCGCGGACTCCGGTAAGGAGAATTTCGTGTGCTTCCCGCAGTAGGCCGAGGCTCAATGGCAGGCGACGGTCCGCCGCCAAGACGTACTCCATCGCCGTGACGTAGTTGTAGACCTCTTGTACATCCGGCGAGTTGCGATCCGATGGCCCTTCCACCTCGAACAGGACGAGTTCGGACAGAGTGGCCTGGGTGCCTTCGATCCTGCTGGAGAGGACGGCCTCCCGCCTGATCATGGTCTGGGCCAGCAGATAGGGATTTGGTAGGGCCCGACCAGCTCCAGCCAGTTCGCCCAGCGCGCGGTCTGCGGCGGACAGCTTTCCGACCAACCTGGTGTCAAAGGCTATGTCGGGCGGCAGAGGAGGCGGAACGTACGCGTGGTAGCCGGTGCCCGCGCCTGCGTCCACCCAGGTCAGGTTGTGCTGCTGGTGCTCGGCGAGGTCGTCGGGCCGCATTGATACCTAACTACTCTTAGATGGCATCTGTGATACTTAAATCGACTTGGGTATCACAGTAGCGCCTGAAGGTGAGTCAAGTATCGGTGGGGCTTGGGCGGAGCCAGCCGACCAGGTTGTTTCGCAGGGCCGCCTCGTACGACGACTCGACGTCCAGGCCGGGCGGCAGGGCGCCGGTCAGGTCCAGGGACACGAACCCGTGCACGATCGCCCAGCAGGCCATCGCCATGCCCGCCGCCGGCCCGCGGAAGACCCCCGCGTCCACGCCGGAGGTGATGGTGTCCTGCAGCGGAGCCAGCGCGGCCAGCGCCTGCGCGTGGGCGTCTTCGTCCGGCTCGAAGCCGGGGATGGCGTCGCCGAACATGATCGCGTACAGGTGGGGGTCGGCTAGGGCGCTCTCGCGGTAGGCGATGCCCAGGCGGACCAGGTCCTCGCGGGGGTCGTCGGTCGGGGTGACGGCGTGCAGCCTGCGGCCGAGGCGGTCGAACGCTTCCACGTACAACTCCCGGACCAGCGCGGGCTTGCCGCCGAACAGGGAGTAGACGGCGGTGGTGGAGGTGTCGACATCGGCGGCCAGTTTGCGCAGGCTCAGGGCCGACGCGCCCTGGGTTGAGAGGAGTTCGCCTGCTCGGTCGAGGAGACGGACCCGCAGCGCGTCGTCGTGGGTCTTCGGTCTGGGCACGCCATAGCGTACCGCGTGCGGGTTTTGTAACACAGTTATTGGTATCACGGTGGTACCATCGCCTTATGGCTATGACCTTGCGACTGTCCGACGAGGAGAACGCGCGGCTCGACGAGCTCGCCGCCGCCGAAGGGCGCTCCAAGCAGGAGATCCTCCGTCTCGCGCTGGCCGACCGGTGGGCCAGGCTGCACAAGGAGGAGCAACTCGGCGAGGTGCTCGGCCGCGTCCTGCCCCGCTACCGGGGCCTGCTCGACCGCATCGGCACGGTGTGACCAGGCCGGTGACGACCTATCTCGACGCCAGTGACCTGCTCGTCCTCGCCGCCGCGGTGACCGGTGGTGACCTCGTGGTCCGCGACCTCGGCCTGCTCGACTCCGCCGCGCACCGTCCGCGCGCCACCGTCCTCGGGGTGGAGGCGTACCCGACCCTCTGGCTCAAGGCCGCCGCCCTGCTCGACTCGATCGTGCGGGCCCGTCCCCTGGTCGAGGGCAATTGGCGGCTCGGCTGGGTGGCGGCGGTGACGTTCTGCGACCTCAACGGCTGGTGGATCGACGCCGACACCGACCAGGCGCTCGAAGTGGTCCGAGAAGTCGGCCGCGGCGCCATCGAGGTGCCGAAGATGGCAGAGCACCTGGAAGCGTGGGCTTTGCCAAAGGAGAGCGATTTATAGTTGACCTGGAGCGCGCTCCAGGTCCTACCGTCGATGACGTGACTTACCCGATCGCCGAGGCCGCCCACCGCAGTGGGCTGTCGATCGACACCCTCAGGTACTACGAGCGCATCGACTTGATCGCCCCGCCCGCGCGTGACTCGGCGGGCCGCCGCGCCTACTCCGACGACGACCTGTCGTGGCTGACGTTCCTCACCAGGCTGCGCACCACGGGCATGCCGATCAAGCTCATGCGCGAGTACGCGCGCCTCCGCAGACAGGGCGCGGTCACCACGGCGCCGCGCAAGGCGATCCTGGAGGAACACCGCGCCGATGTGCACGCGCGCATCGCCGAACTCCAGTCCGCGCTCGCGGCGCTCGACTACAAGATCGACAACTATGAGCGCATCGTGCGCACTCAGGAGGCTTCCGCATGACCACCCGGCTGTTGCGCGACCTGCGCGTCGGCGCCCAGGGCCTGGGCTGCATGGGAATGAGCGAGTTCTACGGCAAGACCGACGACGAGGAGTCGATCGCCACGATCCACCAGGCGCTGGACTCCGGGGTCAGCCTGCTGGACACCGCCGACATGTACGGCCCGCACACCAACGAGGTCCTGGTCGGCAAGGCCATCGCGGGGCGGCGGGACGACGTCGTGCTGGCGACCAAGTTCGGCGTCGTGCGCGACTCCGACGACCCGCTGTCCAGGGGCATCCGCGGCGACGCGGCCTATGTGCGCTCGGCGTGTGAGGCGTCGCTGCGCAGGCTCGGGGTAGACCACATCGACCTGTACTACCAGCACCGGGTCGACCCGTTGACGCCCATCGAGGAGACCGTCGGCGTGATGGCCGAACTGGTCGCGGAGGGCAAGATCCGCTACCTGGGCCTCTCCGAGGCGGGCGCGGAGACGATCCGCCGGGCCGACGCGGTGCACCCGATCACGGCGGTGCAGTCGGAGTGGTCGCTGTGGTCGCGCGACATCGAGGCCGATGTCGTGCCGACGCTGCGGGAGCTGGGGATCGGGATCGTGGCGTACTCGCCGCTCGGCCGCGGCTTCCTGACCGGCCGGTTCGCCTCGCGGGCCGACCTGCCGGAAGGCGACTTCCGTGAGGTGTTCCAGCCCCGCTTCGCCGAGGGCAATTTCGAGGCCAACCTGGGCATCACCGAGGTCCTGCGCGGCATGGCCGCCGAGCGCGGCGTGACCGCGGGACAGCTCGCCCTGGCCTGGGTGCACAGCCGCGGCGACGACGTCGTCCCGATCCCGGGGACGAAGCGCCGCACATATCTCGCGGAGAACCTCGCCGCGGTCGACGTAGTCCTTGAGCCGCAGGACATCGCGGCGCTGGAAGCCGCCGTCCCGGAGGTCGCGGGCGACCGCTACTTCCCGGACTCGCTCGCGTCGACCAACCTCTGACCAGAATCGAGCCCGAACGCCACGGGCACAGCCCCCACCCACCCTGGGGGGCGGCCCTGCTCCAGCCTATCGGGCCTGCATGATCAACAGGGGTGGCGGCGTTGGGCTGTGGATGGCTCGACGGGATGTGGACAGCCACCCGTGGACATCGTGCGGTCGCCCCTCCAAGCGTGGAGGGGCGACCGGCTTGGGGTGAATCAGTTGCAGCTGGCGGCGACGATGCCGATGACCGAGCAGGTGACCGTCGCGCTGTCGTTGGTCGCCTTCGGGTCGGCGGGGAGGCTGGCCGCCCGCTTCGCGGTGATCTTGTAGGTCGTGATGGTGAGCAGGCCGACCGGGATGCGGAAGGTCTTGGTGGTGGTCGCGCCGTTCGCCATGGGGGCGATGGCGCAGGTCAGGGTCCGGTTGGCCACGGTGCAGCCGGGCCCGGGGGTGACCGTGGTGTACGCGGGCAGTGCCGCGGTGATGGTGGCCGTGTCCAGTGTGTCCGGACCGCTGTTGCGGACCGAGATCGTGTACTCCAGCGCCGGGACCAGCAGGCCGAAGCGCGGGGTGGCGGTCATGGTGACCGCGACGTCGGCGAAGTCGGGGACCGTGGTGTTGCGCATGACCGAGATGCCGTCGGCGAAGCGGTTGGTGGTGACCAGGTCCGGGCGGGCGTCGCTGTCGACGTCGGCGGAGTGCACCTCGGTCGGGGTGGTGCCGGTCGGCAGGGTCAGGGCGGGGACGAAGGTGCCGTCACCGTTGCCGAGGACCGCGACGGAGTCGGCGCCCGCGATGGCGACGGCGAGGTCGTGGTCGCCGTCCATGTCGAGGTCGGCGACCGCGA
>DATLIA010000181.1:0-13368 GCA_035540215.1 Actinokineospora sp.
GCCCGCTCGCCGAGTCCGAGCAGTGGCAGCGGTTCCGCGGCGAAGGCCAACAGCGCGAGCCCGCCGACCGCCACGAGCGCGGGCTTCGTGGTCGCCCCGCCCGGCCGCAGCGCGCCCGCCACGCGATCGGCGAACGCGCGCGCCGCGGGCAGCCACAGCGCGGCACCCACGGCCACCAGAGCGAGGACGGGCACGATCAGGAACCCGACGACCGGCATGGCCGCCTCTGGGTCGTAGACCGCGATCGGCGGGATGACCAGCGCGGACCCGGCGACGACGGCGCCCGCCGCGTCCCGGCGGAGCCAGGCCACCAGGCCGAACAGCGCGGCGAGCAGCAGGCCCGCGCCCGCGATCAGCACACGCATCCCGGGGCTTAGGGACACCGTGGCCACATTCGCCGCCGCACTGCCGGTGACCGCGGTGAGCGGCAGCACGCCGGTACCCACGGCCCCCGCTGCTGCTGTCGCGCCTAACGCGGTCGCGGTAACGCCTAACAGTGTCTTGGCTGAGACCGCGACGACCGCCGCCACGATCGCCAGCGCGAGCAGGCTCAGTGAAGTCGTCGCCGGACCGATCTTGCCGAGGACGAGCATCAGCAACCCGACCGTCGGCACGACCAGCCCGACGCCCACCGCCGCGGCGTGGGACCGGCGCGCGGCCAGCATGATCAACGCGACCAGCGGCGGCAGGAAGGTCAGCAGCACCAGTTGGCCCGTGGACGGCGGTGAATCAGATTTCCCGGCCATGTCGACCAACAGCGGTCCGGCGAGGTAGCAGCCGAGGACCACCGCGCCGCCGCCGATCCCGCGCACGACCCCGCGGCCAAGCACCTCGGCGACTCGGCTGCCGCGCTCGGCCTGCCCGAACAGCAGCCCGCCGATCACGATCACCGCCATGACCAGCAGGAACCGGCCGCCACGGGGAACCGAGGCGAACAGGATCACTGTGCTCACCGCCAGCAGCGAAGCCGCTGTCGCCGCCGTGCGCCCCGCCCGCACGCTCGTGCCGATCGCCAAGCCGTCCAAATGAACCCCCTTGATCAGCTTCGAAATTATCATCCGGGACGGACCGTCGAGGGGGTTTCACACCGGCCCGACCGGGCCTGTGGTCACGGCCCGCGACCAAGAGCGGCTACCCTCGATCGAGCATCAGAGTTCTTTCCTGACCTGGCTGGAGCGCCGCACCCGTGTTCGACACACTCTCCGACCGGCTCACTTCCGTCCTGCAGAACCTGCGGGGCAAGGGGCGCCTGTCCGAAGCCGACATCGACACCACCGCACGCGAGATCCGTATCGCGCTGCTGGAGGCCGACGTCGCGCTGCCGGTGGTGCGCACCTTCATCGCGAAGGTCAAGGAACGCGCGAAGGGCGCCGAGGTCTCCGCGGCGCTCAACCCGGCGCAGCAGGTCGTCAAGATCGTCAACGAGGAACTCGTCGCGATCCTCGGCGGTGAGACGCGCAGGCTGAACCTGGCCAAGACGCCGCCGACGGTGATCATGCTCGCGGGTCTGCAGGGTGCCGGTAAGACCACGCTGGCGGGCAAGCTGGCCAAGTGGCTCAAGAACCAGGGCCACGCGCCGATGCTGGTCGCCTGCGACCTGCAGCGCCCCAACGCGGTGACACAGCTCCAGGTCGTCGGCGAGCGCGCGGGCGTCGCGGTGTTCGCCCCCGAGCCGGGCAACGGCGTCGGCGACCCGGTCCAGGTGGCCCGCGCGTCCATCGACGAGGCCCGCCGCGCCCAGCACGACGTCGTCGTCGTCGACACCGCCGGTCGTCTCGGCGTCGACGAGGAGATGATGCGGCAGGCCGCCGACATCAAGGCCGCCATCGGCGCCGACGAGGTCCTGTTCGTCGTCGACGCCATGATCGGCCAGGACGCGGTCACCACGGCCGAGGCGTTCCGCGACGGCGTCGGCTTCACCGGCGTCGTGCTGACCAAGCTCGACGGTGACGCCCGCGGTGGTGCCGCGCTGTCGGTCCGCGAGGTCACCGGCGCGCCGATCATGTTCGCCTCCAACGGCGAGAAGCTCGAGGAATTCGACGCCTTCCACCCCGACCGGATGGCATCGCGCATCCTCGGCATGGGTGACGTGCTCACGCTCATCGAGCAGGCCGAGCAGCACTTCGACCAGGCCCAGGCCGAGAAGGCCGCCGCCAAGATCGGCACCGGCGAGCTCACGCTGGAGGACTTCCTCGAGCAGATGCTGGCCGTGCGCAAGATGGGCCCGATCGCCAACCTGCTCGGCATGCTGCCCGGCGCGGGCCAGATGAAGGACGCGCTCGCCCAGGTCGACGAGAAGTCGATCGACCGGCTGCAGGCGATCATCCGCGGCATGACCCCGGCCGAGCGCAACGACCCGAAGATCATCAACGCGTCGCGCAGGCTGCGCATCGCCAAGGGCTCCGGCGTCCAGGTCCGCGAGGTCAACGACCTCGTCAACCGGTTCTACGACGCCAAGAAGATGATGCAGCAGATGGCTGGCCGCTTCGGCATGCCGGGCGCGCGGGCCAACCAGCGGTCGAAGAAGGGCAAGAAGGGCAAGGGGAAAGGCAAGGGCCCGACGCCGCCCAAGATGCGCGGCGGCTTCCCCGGCTTCCCTGGCGGGATGCCTGACCTGTCGGCCATGCCGCCGAGCCTGCAGGAACTGCCCCCTGGTCTGCAGGGCCTCGATGGGGTGCCGCCCGGCTTCGACCCGTCGAAGCTCAAGTTCCCCAAGAACAAGTGACCGCGCTGCACCTGCGCGGCGTCGTCCTGCCGGGTGACGTCGAACGCGACATCTGGGTCGTCAACGGCCGGGTGCGCACGCGGCCGGTCCCCGGCGCGGAGACCGTGTTCGACGGCGGGTTCATCGTGCCCGGCCTGGTCGACGCGCACTGCCACGTCGGCATCGGCCCGACCGGCCCGGTCGACCTCGACACCGCCGCCGTGCAGGCCGAGACCGACCGCGACGCGGGCACCCTGCTCATCCGCGACTGCGGCGCGCCGATCGACACCCGGCCGCTGCAGGAGCGCCTCGACCTGCCCCGCATCATCCGCGCGGGCCGCCACCTGGCCCGCCCCCGCCGCTACATCCCGCACCTGGGCATCGACGTCGGCGAACCGGAGCAGCTGCCCGCCGCCGTCGCCGAACAGGTCGAATACGGCGACGGCTGGGTGAAACTCGTCGGCGACTGGATCGACCGCGACGCGGGCGACCTCGCGCCGCTCTGGCCGCAGGACGTGCTCAAGGAGGCCATCGCCGTCGCCCACGCCGCGGGCGCCCGGGTCACCGCCCACGTCTTCGGCGAGGACGCGCTGCCCGGCCTGATCGAGGCGGGCATCGACTGCATCGAACACGGCACCGGCCTGACCACCGAGGTGATCGCCGAGATGGCCCGGCGGGGGACCGCCCTGGTGCCGACGCTGATCAACATCGAGAACTTCCCCGGCATCGCGTCCGGCGCGGGCAAATACCCGAAATACGCCCAACACATGCTCGACCTGCACGCCCGGGCAGGCGCCATGGTCGCCGAGGCCGTTGAGGCTGGCGTGCCGGTCTACGCGGGCACCGACGCGGGCGGCGGCATCGCCCACGGCAGGCTCGTCGACGAGATCGTCGCGCTGCACAAGGCAGGCATGACGGCCGAGCAGGCCATCGCGGCGGGCTCGTGGGACGCGCGGTCCTGGCTCGGCTGGTCGGGGCTGGAGGAAGGCACGGCGGCCGACCTGCTCGCCTTCGACGAAGATCCACGGCTCGACCTCGACGTCCTGCGTACGCCTAAGCGGATCATGCTTCGGGGTCGGGTAGTCGGATAACCCGTACGCCCGTCCGGCGTTACTCTCTCGTGCGGACTGGATACGGGTATCCGACAATCGGACAGAGGGGGCGATGACCGTGACCCCGCTTTCCGAGGTGGAGACACCCACCGCGCGAGACCACAAATGGGGCTTCGGCGCGTTCCTATTCGTGTTCGCCGTATTCGTCCTGTCCGCTGTCGTCATCGGCGCGGTGATCGGACTCGCTCGACCGGATTCGACGGACTCGGTCGCGGTGATCCTCATCGGCACCATGGTCCCGACGGCGTTGGCCACCCTGGCCACCCTCGCGGTGACCAAGTTGCGCGGCAACGGCCCGAAGATCGACCTTCGGTGGTCCTACAACCGCGAGGACTTCAAGGCGGGCATGAAGTTCGGCCTCATCGGCCTCGTCTGCACCACCATCGCCGCCGCCGCCTGGACCCGAATAGTCGGCGAGGAGAACGCGTCGTCGTCGCTGGGCAGGCTCGTGGACGACCAGGCGATGCCGCTGCCCGCCGCGATCATCCTGTTCCTCTACGTCTGGCTGCTCGGCCCGCTGTGCGAGGAGATCATCTACCGCGGCCTCCTCTGGGGCGCGCTGGAACGGCTCAACTGGGGCCGGTGGGCGGTCTTCGGCCTGACCACGGTGATCTTCGCGGTCAGCCACCTCGAACCACTGCGCACATCACTGCTGCTGGTCATCGGCATCCCGATCGGCCTGGCCCGGCTCTATACCGGGCGGCTCGGCGCCAGCGTGGTCGCACACCAGGTCAACAACTTCATGCCGGCGCTGGCGGTGTTCCTGATCACCCTGGGGGTGATGCAGCCGTGACCGATCTCAGCGCTGACCTGGGTTTCACCCTGGCCGCGGGCCACCTCGGCGACCTGCTCGACATCGTTTCCACGGTCAGCGTCCCGTTCGGATCCGGAGCCGATGACAGCTCAAGGATGCGCGCGGCGTGCGCGGCTTCGGCCGCGAAGGGCGTCCTTGTGGGCTTGCGGCTGGCATACCCGCGGGCAGGTGTTTCGGCCGATCGCCGCCTCGAAGTGGATCTGGGCGGATTGACCGCTGAACTCGTCGATCAGGTCGACGCCTTCGACGCGATCGCACAGGCTGAGGGTGCCGAGTTCGTCTTCGTGAAACCCCACGGCGCCCTTTACGACTCGGTGGTGCACGACAAGCCGCTCGCGCGAGCGGTGTTGGCGGCCGTCCTCGCGAAGCCCGCGCTCGCCCTGTTCGGCCCGCGTCTCACAGTTCTGGCCGCCATGGCCGCGCTGGAGTGCCATTGCAGTGTGGATCAGGCTCTCGCTGATCGCCGCTACACCCCAAGTGGGTCTCCAGTGCCTATTGGGAGTGAATTCGCGTTGATCGCGGACGCCCGCGGAGTGGTCGAGCAGGCGCGTCGGATCAGCCAAGGTGAGATCGTCGCCATTGACGGCTCCGTCATCCATGCCCACGCCATCTCAATCGGTATGTCTGTCGACTCACCGCATGGCGTTCAATGTGCTCGTGCGGTCCGCGCCGCCCTTGAGGAATCCGGCGACAAAGTCCAGAGCTTCCAGTGGTGATGTGATGATCGACCTCAACAGCGACCTCGGCGAAGGCTTCGGGATCTGGCGCCTCGGCGACGACGAAGCCCTGCTCGACGTCGTCACCTCCGCCAATGTCGCCTGCGGCTTCCACGCCGGGGACGCCGCCACCATGCGCTCCGTCTGTGTCGCCGCGGCCGCCAGGGGAGTGGCCGTCGGCGCTCAGGTGTCCTACCGGGACCTCGCGGGCTTCGGCCGCCGCTTCATCGACGTCGACCCGAGTCAGCTCGCCGACGAGGTGCTCTACCAGATCGGCGCGCTCGACGGCATCGCCCGTGCGGCGGGCACCCGTGTCTCCTACGTCAAACCCCACGGCGCGCTCTACAACGCGACGGTCCATCACGAGGCGCAGGCCACGGCCGTCGCCGACGGTGTCCGTGCGTTCGGGGAACTGCCCATCCTCGGGCTGCCCGGCTCGCTGCTGCTGGAGGCGGCCGAGTCGGTCGGCCTGCGGCCCGTGTTCGAGGCGTTCGCCGACCGCGGCTACACCCCTGAGGGCACCCTCGTCCCACGCGGCGAATCGGGTGCGTTGCTGACCGACACCGCCGCCGTCGTGGCACGCGCGCTGCGGCTGGCCGACGCGGGCGAGATCGTGGCCGTCGACGGCTCCGTGCTGGCCATGCCCGCCCGCTCACTGTGCCTGCACGGCGACACCCCGGGTGCCGTTCGTCACGCCAACGCCGTCCGCGAAGCCCTCGACCAGGCCGGTGTCGAGGTCTCGGCCTTCGCGGAATGACCCCGAGGAGTGAGGGTCGCGGGTGCGTCTGGCACAATTACCCGCTGTCCGTCATGGCCGGACCCTCTCACCGTGCCGTGACGCCTGAACCTTCGGGCAAGGCGACCTGACCCCACTCGGGACAGCCGCGCTCACCCACCGCAGTACAGAGAGCTTTGAGGAGCATCCCAACCCGTGGCTGTCAAGATCAAGCTGCAGCGCCTCGGAAAGATCCGTGCGCCGTACTACCGCATCATCATCGCCGACGCCCGCAACCGTCGCGACGGCAAGGCGATCGAGACGATCGGTCGGTACAGCCCGAAGGAAGAGCCGAGCCTCATCGAGGTCGACTCCGAGCGGGCCCAGTACTGGCTGGGTGTCGGCGCGCAGCCGACCGATTCGGTGAAGCACCTGCTCGAGGTCACCGGCGACTGGCAGAAGTTCAAGGGCCTGCCGGGCGCCGAGGGCACCCTGCGGGTCAAGGAGCCCAAGCCGTCGAAGCAGGAGCTGTTCGAGGCCGCGCTCAAGGCCGCGGGCGAGGAGCCCTCGACCGACGCGACGACCCCGAAGAAGAAGTCCGCGCCCAAGAAGGCCGAGAAGGCCGAAGAGGCGCCCGTTGTTGCCGCCGAGACTGAGGCCGCAGCCGAGTGAGTGCCCTCGCGGACGCTCTCGAGCACCTCGTGCGCGGAATCGTCGACCACCCGGACGACGTGCAGGTCGAGCTGGTCACGACCCGTCGTGGCCGCACGCTCGAAGTGCACGTCAACCCCGAGGACCTTGGCAAGGTGATCGGCCGGGGCGGCCGCACCGCCACGGCCCTGCGGACCGTGATGGCCGGTGTCGGCGGTCGCGGTATCCGTGTCGACGTGGTCGACACCGATCACTAGCCGATGACGAACGCGAGCGACCTGGTGGTCGTGGGCCGTGTGGCGAAAGCCCACGGGATCACTGGCGAACTGGCGGTCGACCTGCGCACCGACTCGCCCGAGCAGCGCTTCGCGCTCGGCGAGTCGGTGACCGCACGGCTGAAGGACGGCTCCACGCGCATGCTCACCATCACAGCCGCCCGGCCTCACTCCGGGCGGCTGTTGGTGCGTTTCGAGCAGGTGCCCGACCGCAACGCCGCCGAGGAGATGCGCGGCGCGCTGCTGTTGGCCGACCCGAACGCGCTGCCGCCGATCGATGACCCCGACGAGTTCTACGACCATGAGCTCGCGGGCCTGGCGGCGGTCCTCGTCGACGGCACCCCGATCGGCACCGTGCGCGACATCGAACACGGCCCTGGCGGCGAGCTGCTGGTCATCGACCGGCCGGACGGCGCCGAGCTGTTGGTGCCGTTCGTGGCCGCGATCGTGCCGGAAGTCGACGTCAAAGGTGGTCGGGTCGTCCTGGATCCGCCGGACGGACTGATCGAATAACCCCTCCGCTACGCTGACCCCGCTTTCGACGCGAGGGGTGGCGATGGCCAGGCGGTCCCGACGGTTGGCGCGGTCGTATCTCGCCCTTGTGCAGCGGGACGGACTCAGCGCGGCCCTCATGGGGCCAGCCGTGGGCGGCCAGGGCGCCGCCGAGCGGGTCCGCGCGATCCTCGAATCCACCGACGACTACGTCACCGACCCGCTGAGCGGTCTGAGCACCCTGCAGGACGTGCTCGACCTGCGGGTCGCCGAGGTCGAGGCCGCCGCGCTGTCGCTGGACCTGCGGTTCGACCCGCGGAACATCGTCACCGCGCTCTATCCCTTCGGCGACGTCAACGCGTGGAACGCGCCTGCCAACGGCGGCGACCTCATCCTGGTCAGCCGCGGCGGGCTGGGACTCGCCTTCCTCACGCTGAAGATCAACATGATGTCGGCGTCGATGTTCGGCGAGCCCGCACTGATAGACCGCGACCAGACTGTCGCCGCGCTGGCCGACGTCTTCGCCGCGCACTTCCGCTACGGCGACCCATGGCGCGCGCCCAGGCTGCCCTCGCTGACCGGACACCGCGAGGTCATGCTCGACCTGCTGGTCAACGCCGCCGCCCGGTTCGTGATCGGGCACGAGTACGCCCACGTCATCGGCGGCCACGCGCACGCCGACAAGGTCACCCTCAAGTCCATGGACTCCGCCGTCGAGGTCCACACCCGGCTGTCGGACGACGAGTTCGCCGCGGATCGGGCGGGTGCCCGCCTCGTGCTCGCCGACCAGCGCCTGGCCGCCGCGGCCGAGCAGGACCCGCACTTCGTCCGCCGCCACGGTCTGGCCACCGTCGCCGCCGCGACCGGCCCGATGTGCCTCGTGCTGCTCGACCTGGTCCTGCACGAACTCGACGGCGACCTCAAGGTGACCGGCTACCCGCCCGCGTCGACCGCCCACCCGCACCCGAGCAAGCGCTGGGACGCGCTGTGGCCGGTGGTCGAGCACGAGTACGCCAGACAAGCCACGCCACCGCAGCCGCTGGAGCTGCCCGGCGGCCTGATGCGGTGGTTCGAGAACCTGTTCACCGACCTGGTCCCCGCCGTCCGACAGCGCCTGGCTTAGGGCATGCCCGGTGGATCCCGCCTACCGTGATCCACAGGGCACGCCCTAACCTCCTCGGGTGCGGATCGACATCGTCACGATCTTTCCTGAGTACGTGGAGCCCCTGAGAGGCGCGCTGCTCGGGCGCGCCGTCGAGCGCGGCCTGATGAGCCTGGACGTGCACGACCTGCGGCGGTGGACCTACGACGTGCACAAGGGCGTGGACGACAGCCCGTACGGCGGCGGCCCCGGCATGGTCATGAAGCCCCAGGTGTGGGGTGAGGCGCTCGACGAGGTCTGTGCGGGCGAGCCCCCGCGCCTGGTCGTGCCGACGCCGGCGGGCAGGCCGTTCACACAGGCCATGGCCCACGAGTTCGCCGCCGAGCCCCGGCTGGTGTTCGCCTGTGGGCGCTACGAGGGCATCGACCAGCGGGTGATCGACGACGCGGCGGCCAGGATGCGGGTGGACGAGGTCTCCATCGGCGACTACGTGCTCGTCGGCGGCGAGGTCGCGGTCATGGTGATGGTCGAGGCCGTCGCCCGGCTGTTGCCGGGGGTACTCGGCAACCCGATGTCGGCCGAGCAGGACTCGTTCTCCGACGGGCTGCTCGAAGGTCCCAGCTACACCCGGCCCGAGGTCTGGCGCGACCGCGCGGTGCCCGACGTCCTGCGCTCCGGCAACCACGCCGCCATCAATCGCTGGCGCCGTGACCAGGCGCTTCACCGAACGTTCGAGCGTCGGCCGGACCTGCTGGCCGCGCTGCCGGACACCGAGCTCGACAAGCACGACCGAGCTTTGCTCGACCGGCTGCGCGGGGGCGATTTCACCTCCGACGAACCTGTCTGACATACTTCCTGAGTTGACTAAGCGGGTAATCCCACCGCGTCGACCAAACTGAGACCCCCAGGCTGGACAGATCGGCTGCGTGCCGTCTCCGGCCGGACATCGCCAAAGACGAGGACGGACTACCGATGAACACCCTGGATGCCCTGGACGCCAAGTCGCTGCGTTCCGACATCCCGGACTTCCGCCCGGGTGACACGCTGAAGGTCCACGTCCGCGTCATCGAGGGCACTCGTACCCGTGTCCAGGTGTTCCAGGGCGTCGTGATCCGGCGTCAGGGCGGCGGCATCCGCGAGACCTTCACCGTCCGCAAGGTCTCCTTCGGCGTCGGCGTGGAGCGCACCTTCCCGGTGCACACCCCCAACATCGCCGAGATCGAGGTCGCGCGTCGTGGTGACGTGCGTCGCGCCAAGCTCTACTACCTCCGTGAGCTGCGCGGCAAGGCCGCGAAGATCAAGGAGAAGCGCGAGCCGCAGACCGCTTCCTGACGCGGTTAGCACACCGGCTCACGTACCCTGGCGTGCGTGGTCGACCGTTCCTCCCGTCGCGTGCCGCCGCCTGATGGCGCGGCACGCTTCGGGCATTCCTCAGCCGATGCCGATCCGGGTCGGACGAATGGCCACCGGGTGAGCGACAAGCAGGTCAACGGCGCGAAGGTCAACGGTAAGCCCGTCCCGACCGATGTGGCCTACACCGAGCCCATTCGCCGTGACCGTGCCCGTCGCGAGCCCCCGTCCGCCGAGCGGCCGCCGGTTCAGCCAGAGTTCTGGTTCGGCCCGCCGATGCCGGAGGGCGGCCTGCCGCCACTGCCCGAGCCGCAGTGGCAGCCCAAGCCATTCGACGCCGCGGCGGTGCCGATCGAGGCCAACGGCCACCACGGCGTCCTCCCGCCGGTCACCGGCCGCCTCGACGGCGACCTCGTGCGACCGTCGGACGACGGCTACCGGACCGAGCCGATCTCCATGCGCGCGCCGATAGATCCCGGCGCCGCGCCCACCGAGCTCATCCCGCGCGTACCGGCGAAGCCCGAACCCGGTGTCGGGTCCAGGCCCGGCCTGTCCAGGGCCGACCTGGAACCCGGGCTCCGCTCCTACCCGGCGCTCCCCAAGATCGACTCAGGGCTCCTCGCGCCCGACGTCCGCCCCGCGGAACCCCGTGTCGCACCGCGAGTCGAACCGCCCGTTCGACCAAGGGACGAGATCCACGACGAGCCTTGGGTCGAACCGGAGGACGACGAGTCCGACGACCACGACGACCACGACGACCGCGTCAGGCATGGAAAGCACCGCCGCCCGCCGCGCAAGCAGCCCCTGTGGAAGGAACTGCTGATCCTCGCGGGCGTCGCGCTTGTGCTTACCTTCTTCATCCAGCACTTCATCGGCCGCGTCTACTCCATCCCGTCGGGCTCGATGGAGCAGACGCTGCACGGCTGCGCGGGCTGCACCGGCGACCGCGTCTTCGTCGACAAGATCGTCTACGAGTTCCGCGACCCGAGCCCCGGCGACGTCGTGGTCTTCCAGGGCCCCAACACGTGGACCGAGAACGACGTCAAGACCGCGCAGGCGGGCAACGCGTTCACCCGCGGCCTGCAATACGTCGGCTCGCTCATCGGCATCGCGCCACCGGACGAGCGGGACTTCGTCAAGCGGGTCATCGCGGTCGGCGGCCAGACGGTCGAGTGCTGCGACGACAGGATGCGGGTCATGGTCGACGGGAAGGCCCTCGACGAGCCCTACATCTACTGGGAACACGGTGGCCCCGACGAGCGCCAGCGGTTCGACCGGGTTACCGTCCCGGAGGGCACGCTGTGGGTGATGGGGGACAACCGCGGCAACTCGTCCGACTCCCGGTTCCAGGGCGGCGGCGGCATCCGTGGCGTCGTCCCGCTCGGCAAGGTCATCGGCAAGGCCCGCTACATCGTGCTCCCGCCGTCGCGATGGCGCGGCGTCGGCGATCACAACCCGCAGGGGCTCGCGGATATCGCCGCCCCTGGATGGCACCAGGGGATCCCGGCCGGGATCGGCATCGCCGCCGCATGGCCGCTCCTCTGGCTCGGCCGTCGCGCGAAGTACGCGCTCACACCACCACGGAAGGCTGATTAGTGTCCGACGCAAACGGTGCCGTGCCAGGGGATGGACGCGGCGCCGAGCAGCTTGACGTCGATGATCGGGATATCGATCTTGACGAGACGCCGGAAACCGCGGCCAAGGAACCGAAGAAGAAGCGCCCCTTCTGGGTGGAGCTGCCGCTACTGATCCTTGTCGCTCTAGTCCTTACCTTCCTGATCCAGACTTTCATCGCGCGGGTGTTCGTGATCCCGTCGGAGTCGATGGAGCAGACCCTGCACGGCTGCGCGGGCTGCACCGGTGACCGCGTGCTGGTCGACAAGGTCGTCTATTACTTCAACGACCCGGCCCCGGGTGACGTCGTGGTGTTCGAGCGGCCGTCCACGTGGGACCACAACATGGTCAGCAACCGGTCCAGCAACGTCGTCGTCGCCTGGTTCGAGGAGTTCGCCGCCCAGTTCGGCCTGGCCGCGCCCAGCGAGGACGACGTGGTCAAGCGGATCATCGCCGTCGGCGGACAGACAGTGGAATGCTGCGACGACCAGAACCGTGTCCTGGTCGACGGCAAGCCGCTGGACGAGCCCTATCGCTTCATGCCTGACGCGTCGGCCAAGCAGGACGACTTCGGGAAGATCACCGTGCCCGACGGCATGGTCTTCGTGATGGGCGACAACCGGAACAACTCGCGCGACTCCCGCACCCAGGGTGGTGGCGGGTCCAACGGATTCGTCCCGGTCGACAACATCATCGGCAAGGCCCGCGCGATCATCCTCCCGCCGTCGCGCTGGCAGGGCGTCGGCGACCACAACCCGCAGGCCCAGGCCCTGTCGGCACCCGCGTGGCAGTCGGGTATCCCGGCAGGCGTCGGCATCGCGGCGGCGTGGCCGACCCTGTGGCTGGGCCGCCGCGTTCGCGGCATGCTCACCCGCGGCGCTCGGTAGGCTGATCAGGTGTCAGACGAGCCACTAGACGACGGCGATCAGGAACCAGAGCCGAAGCCAAAGAAGAAGAAGAAACGCCCGTTTTGGCAGGAACTTCCCATCCTGATCGCCGTCGCGCTGGTCTTGACGTTCGTGATCCAGACCTTCCTGGCGCGGGTGTTCGTGATCCCGTCGGAGTCGATGGAGCAGACCCTGCACGGCTGCAAGGGTTGCTATGGCGACCGTGTGCTGGTCGACAAGCTCGTCTACCGCTTCGGCGACCCGGAACCGGGCGAGGTGGTCGTCTTCGAGCGCCCGTCGACCTGGAACCGCTCGGAGTTCAGCGCGCAGCGTTCCGACAACGCCGTCGTGAGCTGGCTGCAGGGCATCGGCGCCCTGTTCGGCATGGCCGCCCCCGACGAGGACGACGTGGTCAAGCGGATCGTCGGCGTCGGCGGCCAGACGGTCGAGTGCTGCGACGAGCAGAACCGCGTCAAGGTCAACGGCAAGCCCCTGGACGAGCCCTACATCCACTGGGACCCGATGATGGGCGACGCGAAGCAGGAGCAGTTCGGCCCCATCACCGTCCCCGAGGGCAAACTCTTCGTGATGGGCGACAACCGCAACAACTCCGGCGACTCCCGCTCCCAGGGCGCAGGCGGGGTGAACGGCCTGGTCCCGGTCGAGAACGTCATCGGCAAGGTCCGCGCGATCGTCCTGCCCCCGTCCCGCTGGCAGGGCGTGGGCGACCACGACCCCCAGGCCCTGTCCGCCCCGGCCTGGCAGACCGGCATCCCAGTAGGCATCGGCATCGCCGCCGCCTGGCCCACCCTGTGGCTCGGCAGGCGCGCCCGCTCCCTCTTCAGTAAGCCGGTTCTCGCCGCCGTGTCAACCGGACCACCCCCACCCATCCACAACCCCGCCGAACCATCCACAGCCCAGCCGCCGACCTTCCCC
>DATLIA010000182.1:0-27792 GCA_035540215.1 Actinokineospora sp.
ACCGAGGCGCGCGCCGCCGCATGTCAACCGAGATGGACATGAGCGAACTTCTCCGGCTGGACAACCCGATCCGGCCATACGACTGGGGCTCGCGCACGGTGCTCGCCGACCTGCTCGGCCGCCCGAGCCCGGCCGCGGTCCCCGAGGCCGAGCTGTGGATCGGCGCGCACCCCGCTGCCCCGTCCGGGCTTCCCGACGGCAGGTCGCTGCTCGCGGCGATCGCCGCGGACCCGGCGTCGATGATCGGCCCCGGGGCCGACCGGCTCCCATTCCTGCTGAAGATCCTCGCGGTCGAGCGCCCACTCTCCATCCAGGTGCACCCGGACGCACCGCAAGCCGTCGACGGATTCGCGCGTGACGAGCTGACCGGACTCGCGCCGGGCGACCCGAAGCGCAACTACCACGACTCCTGGCCCAAGCCCGAACTCATCTACGCCCTCACCCCGTTCGAGGCGCTGTGCGGCTTCGCCGAGCCCGAAGCGGCCGCGGCCCTGCTCGTCTCGACCGGTGGGGAACGACTCGGCCGGGTGGCCGAGGCGCTGGCCGGTGGACCCAAGACAGCGTTCATCCTGCTGGGTGTCTGGCCCGAGGACGACCGGGCCGCGCTGGTCGAGGAAGTGCGCGCGAGCGCGGGCGACGCCCCGGAACTGGTCTGGGCGCGACGGCTGGCCGAGCAGTATCCCGACGACCCCGGTGTGGTCACCGCACTGCTGATGAACCTGGTGTCACTCGAACCCGGCCAGGCGCTGTTCGCCCGGCCGCGCACGATCCACGCCTATCTGCGCGGCACCGGCGTAGAAATCATGGCGAACTCCGACAACGTCTTGCGCGGCGGCCTCACGGCCAAGCATATCGACCGCGCGGAACTGCGGGCCGTCACCGACTTCACCCCGTCGAGACCCGAGCTGGTTCAGCCATGGGAACTGCCCAATGGCGAAGACCTGTTCCCGACTCCGGCGGCGCAGTTCCAGCTGACCCGGATCACCCGCGCCGTCGAGGTCGACTCCCCCGGCCCCGGCGCACTGCTGTGTCTTGACGGCGAGATGAGTGTCGAACGCGGGGCGACGCGCGAGACCATTCGCCGGGGTGAGGCATTGTTCATTCCGGCGGCGGGCGGTCCGCTGCGAGTCGACGGAACGGGACTGGCCTTCCGCGCCGCTATCCCGTCCTGATCAATTCCCGCGATCACGCCTGGTGTTGTCCACGAATCCCAGTGCGACAACGCAAATTCCACCGTAAGAACGAGAACGCGACACGAGAGCCGAGGTGATGACATTAATTAATCTCCGTAGCCGAAATACTCGGCGCCTACCCGGGAGAAGGGCAATGAAATTGAAACTAGCACGGTTACTCGTCCCTACGGCGGTGGTCGCCGCGCTGGTGGGGTACGTCCCACCACAGCTGGCCGCGGCGGCCGTTCCCGCCGATCTGACGACCTTGGTCAACCCGTTCATCGGCACCAGGAACCACGGTAATACCTTCCCCGGCGCGTCGATGCCGTTCGGCATGGTCCAACTCAGCCCCGACACGGGTTGGGGCATGGGCTACAACTACGACCACACGAGGGTGACTGGATTCAGTCACACGCATCTCTCGGGTGTCGGCTGCGCGGCGGCGACCGAGGTTTCGCTGATGCCGACGATCGGCGCGGTGACCTCCAACAACCCGTCGACCTACGGTCAGACGCTGGATCACACCAAAGAGGTCGCGTCCCCGGGTTACTACAAGATTGCCACACCGAATGGTGTCACCACGGAATTGACCGCGACGATGCGCACGGGGTGGCAGAAGTACACCTTCCCGGCCACGACGCAGGCGAACGTGTTGTTCAACTCCGCCGCGACGCGGGGCGGGACCGCCGCCAATTCCTCGACGACGATCGTCGGGAATGACACGGTCGAGGGTTCGGTCACGATCGGCGGTTTCTGTGGCGGTACGACGCAGCCGCAGCACACGGTGTACTTCTCGGCGAAGTTCAGCCGCCCGTTCGCCTCGTCGGGAACGTGGTCGGGCACGACGTTCACCCCCGGCGGCACGTCGTCGACCGGCAGTGGCGCGCGTGGGGGCTGGGTTCGGTTCGACACGTCGACCAGCCGGGAGGTCACGGTGAAGACCGGGCTCTCCTACACCGGTCTGGCCGGGGCGCGGGCGAACCTGACGGCGGAGACCGGGACTTCGTTCGACTTCACGGCGAAGAAGACCGCGGCGCACGACACGTGGAACACCAAGCTGCACAAGATCGAGGTCGACGGCGGCACCACCGACCGGCAGACCGCGTTCTACACCTCGCTCTACCACTCGCTGCTGCACCCGAACGTCGCGAGCGACACCGATGGCAAGTACATGGGATTCGACAGGGTCACCCACACAGCCACCGGATACACGCAGTATCAGACCTTCAGCCTGTGGGACACCTTCCGCTCGCAGAACCAGCTGATCGCGCTGTTGGAACCGCAGGCGGCTCGGGACATGGGAATCTCGCTGCTGTCCATCAACAAGGAACTCGGCTGGCTGCCGCGCTGGACGATGTACAACACCGAGACCAACGTGATGACCGGTGACCCGGTGACACCGTTCCTGGTGGATCTCTGGTCGCGTGGCCTGCTCGGCGGCTACGAGGAGGAGGCGTATACGGCGCTGTGGAACAACGTCAACAACGTCCCGGCCGCGAGCCTGGGAATCAATGGGCGCCATGGCAACCCCACCTACAAGAGCCTCGGCTACGTGTCCGCCAACACCGCCTGCACCCCGATCCACGTCCCGGACTGGGACTGCGAGTTCCCGGGCTCGGTCACGCTGGAGTACGCGGCGGCCGACTCGGCACTGGCGATCATGGCGGCGGGCCTCGGCAAGACCGCTGACGCCGCGACGCTGCGGGCGCGGGGCCAGAGCTACCGCAACATCTACGACGCCTCCGTCGGCCTCTACCGGCCGCGGCTGGCCGACGGCTCGTGGCTGACGCCGTTCAACACGACCAGCGGTGAGATCAAGTTCCAGGAGTCGGGTCCACACCAGTACCAGTGGCTGGTTCCGCAGGACACCGCGGGCCTGGTCGGCATGCTCGGCGGCGCGACCGCGACGAACACCAAGCTCGACAAGTTCTTCGCCTACTCCAAGCTGCTCACCGACCCGGAGACCACGGCTCGCACGGACTGGGTCAACGCCGCGTACTCCTACTACACGTTCGAGACGTACAACCCGAACAACGAGCCGGATCTGCTGGCGCCGTACACGTACCTCTGGACGGGTCAGCCGCACAAGACCTCGACCGTCGTCCGGGCCGCTTTCACGTTGTTCACCAACGCGGCCAACGGTGTCACCGGCAACGACGACCTCGGCACGATGTCGGCGTGGTACGTGCTGTCCTCGCTGGGTATCTACCCGCTGATGAACGGCGCGAACTACTACGGCGTCACCACACCGCAGTTCCCGTACGCCAAGATGACCATCGGGAGCTACGGCACCACGCAAGGCGGAACGCTGACGATCAACGCTCCCGGCACCACGGACACCAACCGCTACATCAGCACCGCCAGGCTCGGCGGCACGGCGTTCACCCGGACTTGGCTGTCGCAGACCGACATCGCCAAGGGCGGCACGCTGGACTACACCGTCAGCGCCACCCCGAGCACGTGGGGCACCGGCACGAAGGACGTTCCCCCGTCGCCCAACTCGCCGAACCTGGCGCTGAACCGCCCTGTCACATCTTCGGCCCCGTGCGCGACGGCCGAGGGCCCGGAGAAGGCCGTCAACGGCTCGGTCACCGGTGGGTTGACGGACAAGTTCTGCTCGCAGGCGGCATCGGCGTGGCTGCGGGTCGACCTCGGCTCGACGAAGGCGATCAAGTCGTTCGTGGTCAAGCACGCGGGCGCCGGTGGTGAGTCGACCAGCAACAACACCAGGGCGTTCAACATCCAGACGTCGAACGACGGCACCACCTGGTCCACCGCGGTGACCGTCACCGCGAACACGGCCAACGTGTCCACGCACCCGGTGACCGCGAGCGGTCGCTACGTCCGGCTGACGGTCACGACACCCACCCAGACCGTGAACCCGGCCACCCGCATCTACGAGCTGGAGGTCAACGGCTAAGGCAGGCAACCCCCGCGACACGCCCCGACCCAGCTGGGTCGGGGCGTGTCGCGTGTCAGGCGGGCAGCAGCGCGGCGGCGCGGAGGGCCAAGCCGAGGCCGACGACGACGATGAGGCCCGCGGTGACGGGAGGCGCGAAGCGGCGCAGGAGGACGACCAGGCGGCCGGTGGAACGCCGCTCGACGCGGTCGCGCCACCGCGCCAGGATGAGGCCGATGCCGCAGAGCGTCGCGGCCATGCCGACCCCGTAGCCCAGCACGAGCAGCACGCCGAACCAGGTGCGGCCCAGCGCGGCGGCGCCGAGCAGCACCACAATGGCCGACGGGCTGGGCACGAGGCCGCCCGCGAACCCCATGGCTACCAGTCCCCGCACACGCAGCGGGCCAGGAGCCGCGGGCACGACAGCGTCCGGCCGCACGGCGACCGCCACCGCACTACCGTCCTGATCGTCACCGTCACCGTGGCCGTGCCCATGTCCATGCCCATGTCCATGCCCATGTCCGTGTCCGTGTCCGTGCCCATGTCCATGGCCGACGTCGGCCGCGCCGTCGCGACGCAGCCAGGCCCGGCGCAGCAGCACGGCGCCGACCACGGTGACCAGCGCGCCGCTGACGATGCCGAGCCAGCCGTAGACCTGCTCCGGGGCGAACGTGAGCGTGGTGGTCAGGATGATTCCCAGGACGAGCACACCAGCGGTGTGTGTGAGGGTCACGGTGAGAGCGACGACCCCGGCCTGCCGCAGCGAGCCGCGTTCGCTGACCAGATAGGCGGCCATCAGCGTCTTGCCGTGCCCCGGCGCGAACGCGTGCGCCGCCCCGAGCACCAGCGACAGCGCGACCGCGGCCAATCCGATTCCCAACGTCAACCGCGGGGCGCCGATGAAATCGGTGAACGCCTTGGTGAACCGGTCGGTGCCGCCGCTGCGAGCGGAGGTGTCCGCGGCGGGCGGCGTGGCCGCCGCGGGGGCGGCGGCCGGACCGCCGGGCCGGAGCGCGAGGTGCGCGGTCCGCACGTTCGGCGGCGTCTTGAGCATGCTCTCGGGGTAGGCGGACAGGCGGCCGCTGATACTCGTCGCGGGCACGTCGGTGCTGGTGAAGGTGACCCGATCGGCGACGGCCGTGGTCTCGATCCAGCCGGACTGGTCGGCGTAGGCGACGCCGGTGTACTCCATGACGGCGTCGGCGGTCAGTGCGAGCGGCGCCCGCAGCGCGCACTCCAGACGGACCGTGGTCAGCCCGCCTTGACCGGGTGGGAACGCGACCGTGCCCGCCGTGACGGCGAACGTGAGCTGTTGGCCGTCCACCCGTACTTCCTGGCTGTAGGCGATCACGCCGCAGGTGTCGGCCACATACCGCTGCCGCTCGGCATCGGTGACGGTGCCGTCATGATCGCCGTCGACGCTCTCCCGCTCCCGGACGGCGGGCAGCTCGGCCAGGTCGAGGATGTAGTCGACGGTCACCGCGTCCGGGCTGATCCGCAGGCCGCTGTACTGGTTGGTGGAGAAGTCGCCGAGCGGGTGGGCGCCCGCGGACGTGCCGGAGCCGAGCACCACGCCAAGGCAGACACCTGCCATCACTGCGAGACGAGCGAGCGGACGAATCACGGGACACCACCGGGGTCGAGCACGGCGGTCGCCGCGCGTGGGGCATAGGACAAAGCGGTGAGTGTGCGGGTGGCGGGAGGCGCCACCCGCACACTCAGGTGGTCGCTATCCGACGGCCACGCCGTCGTAGACCAGCCACGAACCTGTCGCGGTCGCGAGCGATACCGTGTTGCTTCCAGCGGTCAGCTGGGACATCGGCAACGTGAAGTTCACCGCGCGCGGCGCGATCTTGTAGGTACCCGCGGTGTCCTTCGTGTCACCCCACCGATAACCGTCGCCACCACCGGCGGGCAGCTGGTACCCCACGGCGGTGTTCGCGTTCACCGCCACGTTGAGCTTGGGCGGCGCGGTGTTGTGCGTGTCGATCAGCCACAGCGTCAACGTCAGATCCTTCGTCGGCGCCGCGGGCAGGTTGAACGAGAGTTTGAACGTGTGCTGCCTCGACCCCGCCCAGCTGTCGCTCGGGCCGGGCTGGATGTAGCTCCACTGCGGCGCGGTGACGCCGGTGCCCGTGGCGTTCACCCACGGCGTGGACGAGCCGGGGTAGGAAGCGTCCGGCGCGCCGGACGCGGCCTGCTTGGCCGTGTAGTTCACGTCGTTCGGGAACGCGGTCGTGTAGTTCGCGTGTCCGTCCGGCGCGAGGGCGAACTCCGTCATGCACATCAGCGGAGCGCCGCGGGTGTACGCGGTCGTCGGCTGGATGCCGACGGACACGATGCCCCGAGCGGTGTACGGCACGGTGATCCGCGAGCCTGTCCCGAGGTCGGCGACGGTGAGCGCGGCGGCCGACGTCGGATCGTCGGTCAGGTCGAGCAGTCGCGCCGAACTCACCTTGAACGGCACGTCCAGGTTGGTCGACCCGGCCACGCCCCCGATCTCCAGCAGTCGCGCGGTCAGCGGGAACGCGGGCGTCGAGTCGGTCGGCGACGCCTGCTTGATCGTGCTGATGACCACGTTGGCGTCATCCACGGAGGCCAGCGACGCCGACGACGCCGTGTAGGCGCCCGTTTGGCCCGCGGTCAGCGGCGCGGCGATCAGCGGTGACTGCACGCCCCCGCTGTAGCGCGTCGCGTTGGTCGCGTTGAACCCTCCCGTGTGGTTGGTGATCGAGTAGTGGAAACTCATCGGCCCCGGGTAGGCGGCGTTGTAGTTCGTCGTCCACAGGTTGTTGAACGCCCACGAGAACATCGAACCGTTCGTCGGCAGCACACTGCTCAGATCGGTCACCACCGGACCGTCGATCCGGCCGGGCCGGGCGATCAGCCGCATCGTCTTGATGTCACCGAACTCGATCAGCGGAGCATCCGTCGTGCTCAGCGTGACGCCGCCGGTCGTGTTCGACGCGTCGGCGTAGCCCAGCGTCGACTGCCAGTCCATCGCCGAACCCGGGAACTGGTCCCGGCCGAGCTGAACCGGCGTCCCACTGCCCTCATAGGTGACCGTCGGAGTGTCCACCTTGAACGGGAACGCGAAATAGCCCTCCTCCGGTGTCTGCACCGACGTCTTGTTCAAGCTGTTGACGATGTCCACCCGAGGTGTGTTCGCCAACAACGTGATCGTCGCGCCCGCCGACTCGACACCGGTCGCCTTGTTCGCCGCGTCCCGACCACCCGGGGTGTTCGGATACGTCACCGAGATCGTGATGCCGACCTTGCCGGTCGACTTGACACTCAGCGTCGCGGCCGCGGGCGACCACTGGTTCGTGGCGCTCGTCGGGGAACCACCGAAGACCCCGCCGATACGCCCGGCGTTGGGCCGGTACACGTACTGGTTGAGCTTGAACGACGACGCCGTGTCGACCAGTTCCTTGCTCGTCGCCCGCTCCACGATCGACGAGATCGCGCCACTCGCCGCGAGCGTCACGGTGTAGTACTGGTTCTGCAACACCCGTGTGGTCGCGTTCCACGTCAACGAGGCGTCCGGCGCCGTCGAGGTGTCCGTGCCGGTCTCCAACCGGTACTTGCGATACCCGACCGCGGGCACATTCGCCGCGACGAACTGGATATGCGTCGAGTCGACCGACTGGTACGGCACGGCCGAGCCACTGGCCACATCGACCAACTTGCCCGCCCATCCACTCGCCACAGCGGCCGTCACCACATCTGTGCGCGACCACGACTGCGCGTTGAACACACTCAGACCTGGACTCGTGCCGCTGTTGGCGACCTGCTTGGCCAGCGCCGTCGTCGCCGAATCCAGCGCCGCCGTACTGAGCCGCGTGCCCCGGTCGGCGTAGATCTTCTTCCTCGGCCACTGCACCGACGGGAACGTCAGGCTCGGCGTGCCCCAGGTGTGTTCAGTCCACATGCTCTGCTGCTGATAGGCGGAGTCGATCACGCACGCGCGCGTCGGATCCTGCGTATTGAGCCCCGCCAACGACCCGAATGTCTCCGCGGCCGTGGTCCGCACCTGCGAACGCATGTTGTCACCGGTCTCCACCGGCGACGAACCAGCGCCATCGGACCACCAGCCCGTGTAGTCACCCGTCTTGACCGGCAGCGAACTCGCGGGCGTCGACGTCGGATCCGGCGTGTAACCGGACACCGAGGTCGAACCCGCGGGCGTGGTCACGTCGGCGTGGAACCGCGACGGCGTCGACATCACCAGCCGGGGGTAGCTGTACTGCTGCGAGAACTTCTTGATCACGTCCGAGATGCCGTTCAGCGGCGGAACCGTGTCATTGAACGTCATCAGCGGGTACACCGACTGCGGGTACCGACCGACCTGCAGACCAGGCAGCATCCGGCCGAGCCCGTTGGCGAAGCTGTTGACCAGTGGATTGAGATCCGTCGGCGGCGCCTTGGGCGTGTAGGGCAGCGCCGGGCCGGAACGGCCGCAGTCGTCCATCCGGCCCGCCAGCGCGCACTGCAGCTCCGGGACGACCCAATAGCCCTCGGGATAAGCGTTCTGCCCGTAGAACGTCAGCACCTTGCTGCCGTTCGGCGCCTGCCAGTTGAAGATGGTCGGGACTTCCTGGCCTTCGTACGTGGACAGGTTGTCAGCGGCGGTGTGACCGGGGTTGGTGCCGTTGATCAGGATCTTGACGCCCTGCTGCGCGAGCATCTGGACGTATTGCGCCGACACACCGGTCACGTCGTCCTGCATCGCGGTGGTCACGTCCACCCCGAGCTGCTCGGCGAGGTCCTTGGTGCCCTTGCCCAGACCGCGGATCAACTGTTCCGGGGTCGCGAGGTCCTGCAGGTTGTGGTTGTAGTTGCCGACCACCTCGATCTGACCCGACTGGACACACTTGGCCAACGCCGCGATCTGCGCCGCTGACCGGTCCTGCAGATAGTTGTTCACCACCCAGGACGACTCGGTCGTCCAACGGAACTTCTCACCGTCGGTGTAGCCCTTGGCCGGATCCGCCGTGGTGTTGCACAGGCCGACCGCCTGATCGGTGAACGCGTCGAGGATCTGCCGCGTGGTCTGCTGGTCGTAGTGGTAGCCGTTGTCGAAGTGCGGGCCGTTCAGCAGGTCGACCTGCCACCGCTTCTGATACGGCAGGTTCAGCGCATAGGTCCCGAACTGGGTGCCGAGCGTGGCCTTGATGTCCACTTGGGACAAGCCGGACGCGGGCGCGGGCGGGACCAGGATCTGCTGGATGGAGCGGCCCGCCGGAACCGTCAGGGTCGTCGTCTCGGTGCGCGCGCCGAGAACCGCGCTGAACGCGACCGAGCCCGACGCGCCACTGGTGTTGTTCACACCGACATCGACCACATGCGCGTCGACAGTGCCACTCTTCTTCAAGAACACCGTCGGGTTCAGCGACACCACCTGCACTGGCCCCTTGGTCGCGGGCGCGGGCAGCATCGTCACCGCGTCATAAACCGCGTACGACCCGGCCGTCGACGTGATCTCGACCTTGTTCGTACCGGCGAGCAACGCGGAAGCGGGGATCAGGAACCCGACCTGGTTGGGCCGGTTCATGTTGTTGCGCAGGCCGGTGACGTACCCGCGACCGTGGGCTCCGGCGCTTCCGCCAACGGGAACCTTGAGGGACTCGACCACGGTGCCGTTGGACTTGATCTCCACCGTCGGCGACACGGCGTGCGTGTCGGCGTAGTTGAGCTGCAACAGCGCGCCGTTGGCCCGCTGCGTCGAAGTCAGCGAATAGTTGATGGTGAAGGTGTGGTTCTTCGAGCCCGCCCAGGCGTCCGACGGGCCCGGGTGGATGTACGACCAGTTGGCCGCGGTGCTCGTCCCGACCGTGTAGGTGACATCACTCGGGAAGGAGGTCTGGTAGTTGGCGTACTTGGTGGGGCTGAGGGCGAACTCGGCCGCCGACTGGTCTTGTGTGCCGATCGAGAAGATCGACGTCACCGCCGCCGCCGCGGGCTCGGCGACCAGAACCTGCGCCGCGGTCAGCGCGGTCGTTCCGAGCACGAACGCCAAGGCAGAGGTGGATATCCGCCGCAGTGGGCGCCATCGCCCACGACGGCTGGAAGAACCTGACATCGGTAACACGAGTTCTCCTTCCTAAGGTGAGCGACGGGGTGTGCGGGCGCGGCCCGCACACCCCGTCGCGCACGTCATCACCCGACGGCGACTCCGTCGTAGACCAGCCACGAACCAGTTGCGCTCGTGAGCGAAATCGTGTTGCTCCCAGCGGTCAGCTGGGACATGGGCAAGGTGAAGTTCACCGCGCGCGGCACGATCTTGTACGTGCCCGCGGTGTCCTTCGTGTCACCCCACCGATGACCGTCGCCACCACCGGCGGGCAGCTGGTACCCCACGGCGGTGTTCGTGTTCACCGCCACGTTGAGCCTCGGCGGCGCGGTCTTGTGCGTGTCGATCAACCACAGCGTCAACGTCAGATCCTTCGTCGGCGCCGTGGGAAGCCTGAACGACAGCTTGAACGTGTGCTGCTTCGACCCAGCCCACGCGTCGCTTGGTCCGGGCTGGATGTAACTCCACTGCGGCGCGGCGATGCCGGTGCCGGTGGCGTTCACCCACGGCGTGGACGAGCCGGGGTAGGAACCGTCCGGCGCGCCCGACGCGGCCTGCTTGGCCGTGTAGTTCACGTCGTTCGGGAACGCGGCCGTGTAGTTCGCGTTCCCGTCCGGCGCCAGCGCGAACTCCGTCATGCACACCTTCGGAGCACTCCGGGTGTACGTGGTCGTCGGCTGGATGCCGACGGACACGATGCCGCGAGCGGTGTAGGGCACGGTGATCATCGAGCCCACGCCCCAATCCGCGATGGTGAGAGCGGCCGCCGTCGTGGGGTCGTCGGCGAGGTCGAGCAGTCGCGCCGAACCCACCTTGAACGGCACGTACAGGTTCGTCGACCCGGCCACGCCGCCGATCTCCAGCAGTCGCGCGGTCAGCGGGAACGCCGGAGTCGAGTCGGTCGGCGAAGCCTGCTTGATCGTGCTGAAGACCACGTTGGCGTCATCCACCTGGGCCAGCGACGCCGAGGACCACGTGTAGGGCCCGGTCTGGCCCGCGTTCATCGGCGCGGCGACCAGCGGTGACTGCACGCCCCCGCTGTAGCGGGTCGCGTTGGTGGCGTTGAACCCTGCGGTGTGGTTGGTGATCGAGTAGTGGAAACTCATCGGCCCCGGATAGGCGGCGTTGTAGTTCGTCGTCCACAGGTTGTTGAACGCCCACGAGAACATCGACCCGTTCGTGGGCAGCACACTGCTCAGATCGGTCACCACCGGACCATCGATCTTGCCGGGCCGGGCGATCAGCCGCATCGTCTTGATGTCACCGAACTCGATCAGCGGGGCGTCCGTCGTGCTCAGGGTGACGCCACCGTTGGTGTTCGACGCGTCGGCGTAGCCCAGCGTCGACTGCCAGTCCATCGCCGCGCCCGGGAACTGGTCCCGGCCGAGCTGGACCGGCATGCCGGTGCCCTCGTAAGTCACCGTCGGAGAGTCCACTTCGAACGGGAACGCGAAATAGCCCTCCTCCGGTGTCTGCACCGACGTCTTGTTCAGGCTGTTGACGATGTCCACCCGAGGTGTGTTCGCCAGCAAGGTGATGGTCGCGCCCGCCGACTCGACACCGGTCGCCTTGTTCGCGGCATCTCGGCCACCGGGTGTGTTCGGGTAGGTCACCGAGATGGAGATGCCGACCTTGCCGGTGGACTTCACGCTCAACGTCGCGGTGGCGGGCGACCACTGGTTCGCGCTGCTCGTCGGGGAACCGCCCGCGGTGTTGCTCGACCGGCCCGCGTTGGGCAGGTAGACGTACTGGTTGAGCTTGAACGACGACGCAGTGTCGACCAGTTCCTTACTGGTCGCCCGCTCCACGATCGACGAGATGGACCCGCTCGTCGTGAACGTCACCTTGTAGTACTGGTTCTGCAGCACACGGGTCGTCGCGTTCCAGGTCAGCGACGAGTCCGGCGCCGTCGACGTGTCGGTGCCGGTCTCCAGCCGGTAGGTCCGATAGCCGACCGCGGGAACGTTCGCGGCGACGAACTGGATGTGCGTCGAGTCGACCGACTGGTACGGCACCGCGGTGCCGGTCTCGACGTTGACCAGCTTGCCCGCCCAACCACTCGCCACCGTCGCCGTCACCACGTCGGTCCGGGACCACGACTGCGCGTTGAACACACTCAGGCCGGGACTCGTCCCGGGGAGGGCGATCTGCTTGGCCAGCGCCGTGGTCGAGGAGTCCAGCGCCGCGGTACTGAGCCGCGTGCCCCGGTCGGCGTAGATCTTCTTCCGCGGCCATTGCACCGACGGGAACGTCAGGTTCGGCGTGCCCCACGTGTGTTCGGTCCACATGCTTTGTTGCTGATATGCGGAGTCGATCACACAGGCGCGGGTCGGATCCTGTGTCTTGAGTCCCGCCAGCGACCCGAAGGTCTCCGCAGCCGTGGTGCGGACCTGTGAACGCATGTTGTCACCGGTCTCCTGCGGCGACGAACCGGCGCCGTCGGACCACCAACCGGTGTAGTCACCGGTCTTGACCGGTAGCGAACTCGCCGGTGCCGACGTCGGGTCCGGCGTGTAACCGGAAACCGAGGTCGAGCCCGCGGGCGTGGTCGCGTCGGCGTGGAAACGCGACGGTGTGGAGGACACCAGCCGGGGGTAGCTGTACATCGACGCGTACTTCTTGATCGCGTCGGAGATGCCGTTCAGCGGCGGGACGGTGTCCCAGAACGTCAGCAGCGGGTACACCGACTGCGGATACCGGCCGACCTGAAGACCGGGCAGCAGGTAGGCGAGCCCGTTGGCGAAGCTGTTGGCGACGCCGGTCATGTCGCTGGGCGGCGCCTTCGGGGTGTAGGGCAGCGCCGGGCCGGTGCGGCCGCAGTCGTCCATCCGGGCCGCCAGCGCGCACTGGAGTCCCGAGATGTTCTTGATGCCCTCGTAGTAACCGTTCTGGCCGAAGAACGTCAGCACCTTGCTGCCGTCCGGGGCCTGCCAGTTGAACACGGTCGAGATCTCCTGGCCGTTGTACGGCACGTTGTTCGCACCGGTGTGGCCGGGGTTCGTGCCGTTGATCAGGACCTTGACACCCTGCTGGGCCAGCATCTGGATGAACTGCGCCGACACACCGGTGACGTCGTCCTGCATCGCCGAGGTCACCTGCACGCCGAGTTGCTCGGCGAGTTCCTTCGTGCCCTTACCCAGACCGCGGATCAGCTGTTCCGGGGTCGCGAGGTCCTGCAGATTGTGGTTGTGGTTGCCGACCAGCTCGATCTGGCCCGACTGGACACACTTGGCCAGTGCCGCGATCTGCGCGGCCGACCGGTCCTGCAGATAGTTGTTCACCACCCAGGACGACTCGGTCGTCCAGCGGAACTTCTCCGCGTCGGTGTAGCCGTTGGCCGGGTCGGCCGTGGTGTTGCACTGCCCGACCGACTGGTCGACATACGCGTTGAGGATCTGCCGCGTGGTCTGCTGGTCGTAGTGGTACCCGTTGTCGAAGTGCGGGCCGTGCATGAAGTCGACCTGCCACCGCTTCTGATACGGCAGATTCAGCGCGTACGTCCCGAACTGGGTGCCAAGCGTGGCCTTGATGTCCACCTGGGACAGACCGGACGGCGGCGCGGGCGGCACCAGGATCTTCTGGGTGGAGCGGCCCGCCGGAACCGTCAGGGTCGTGGTCTCAGTGCGTGCGCCGAGAACCGAACTGAACGTCACCGAGCCCGACGCGCCACTCGTGTTGTTCACCCCGACGTCGACCACATGCGCGTCGACAGTGCCACTCTTCTTCAGGAACACCGTCGGATTCAACGACAGCACCTGGACCGGGCCCTTGGTGGCGGGCGCGGGCAGCATCGTCACCGCGTCGTAGATCGCCCAGGATCCGGCGGTCGACGTGATCTCGATCTTGTTGGTGCCGGTGAGCAGCGCGGAGGCGGGGATCAGGAAGCCGACCTGGTTGGGCCGGTTGAGGTTCTGGAAGTGGTTGTTGGTGATGTTCCCACGACCGTTCAACCCGACAGTTCCGCCCACGGGCGTCTTCAGGGAATCGACCACGGTGCCGTTGGACTTGATCTGCACCGTCGGCGACGTGCCGTGCGTGTCGATGTAGTTGAGCTGCAGCAACGTGCCGTTGGTCCGCTGCGTCGAGGTCAGCGAGTAGTTGATGGTGAAGGTGTGGTTCTTGGAACCCGCCCAGGCGTCGGCCGGACCGGGGTGGACGTAGGACCAGTTGGCCGCGGTGCTCGTGCCCACCGTGTAGGTGACATCGTTGGCGAATACCGTCGGGTATGTGCTGGACTTGTTCGGACTGAGGGCGAACTCGGTGGCCGACTGGTCTTGCGTGCCGATCGTGAAGATCGACTGAGCGGGCGCCGCTTCGGCGACCGGGACCTGCACGGCGGTCAGCAGGGCCGACGCGGCCACCAGGGCCGTCGCGGACCCGGCTATCCGTAGCAATGAATGCCTGCGCCCGCGACGGCTAGGCCAACCTGACATCGGTAACACGACGCCTCCTAATGGCAGAACGACGGCGCTGGACGCACATGCCGACCGCGGCGCGGCAGCTCACACCGGAAGCGATCGTCATACTTGTATACAAGTTTCCAACGTGCCTTGGATTATCGACACCCAATCTCCCGCCCGTGTTCGAGTTCTTCCGACGGAAATTCGACATCCGATCCGCACCCCGGCAAAGGTCATACCAGGGTGCGGGCGACGGAACGCTGTCCCGCCGCCCGCACTCGGCCGGTCCCTATCCGATCGCGACGCCGTCGTAGACCAGCCACGAGCCGACCGCGTTGGTGAGCGACACCGTGTTGCTCCCAGCGGTGAGCTGGGACATGGGCAGCGTGAAGCTCACCGCGCGCGGCACGATCTTGTACGCGCCCGCGGTGTCCTTTGTGTCACCCCACCGATAGCCGTCGCCACCGCCAGCGGGCAGCTGGGTGGCCACCGCCGCGTTCTGGTTCACCGACACGTCGAGCCGCGGTGGCGCGGTGTTGTGCGTGTCGATCAGCCAGAGGGTGAGCGTCAGGTCCTTTGTCGGCGCCGCGGGCAGGGTGAAGTTCAGCTTGAACGTGTGCTGCTTCGATCCCGCCCACGCGTCGCTCGGGCCTGGCTGGATGTAGCTCCACTGCGGCGCGGTGACACCGGTGCCGGTGGCGTTCACCCATGGTGTCGTCGAGGCCGGGTAAGTGCTGTCGGGCGTGCCCGACGCGGCCTGCTTCGCCGTGTATGAGACGTCGTTCGGGAACGCGGTCGAGTAGTTCGCGTGCCCGTCCGGTGCCAGCGCGAAGTCGGTCATGCACACCTTCGGCGCCCCGCGGGTGTAGGCGGTCGTGGGCTGGATGCCCACGGACACGATGCCGTACTTGCCGTACGGCACCGCGATCCGCGACCCGGTTCCGAGGTCGGTGACGGTGAGCGCGGGCGCCGTGGTGGGGTCGTCGGCCAGGTCGAGCAGCTTCGCCGAACTCACCTTGAACGGCACATCCAGGTTCGCCGACCCGGACAGGCCCGCGACCTCCAACAGCCGCGCGGTCAGCGGGAAAGCCGGCGTCGAATCCGTCGGCGACGCCTGCTTGATCGTGCTGAGCACCACATTGGAGTCGTCGACAGAAGCCAGCGACTGGCTCGACGCGGTGTACGAGCCGGTCTGGCCCGCGGTCAGCGGCGCGACCAGCAGCGGTGACTGCACGCCGCCGCTGAAACGGGTCGCGTTGGTGGCGTTGAACCCGCCGGTGTGGCTGGTGATCGAGTAGTGGAAACTCATCGGCCCCGGGTAGGCGGCGTTGTAGTTCGTCGTCCACAGGTTGTTGAACGCCCAGGAGAACATCGACCCGTTGGTGGGCAGGACACCGCTCAGGTCGGTGACCACGGGGCCGTCGATCTGTCCCGGGCGGGCGATCAGCCGCATCGTCTTGATGTCGCCGAACTCGATCAGCGGGGCGTCCGTCGTGCTCAGGGTCACGCCGCCGGTCGTGGCGGAGGCGTCGGCGTAGCCCAGTGTGGACTGCCAGTCCATCGCCGCGCCGGGGAACTGGTCCCGGCCGAGCTGAACGGGCATGCCGTTGCCCTCATAGGTGACCGCCGGACTGTCCACTTCGAACGGGAAGGCGAAGTAGCCCTCCTCCGGCGTCTGCACGGCCGTCTTGTTCAGGCTGTTGACGATGTCCACCCGCGGGGTGTTCGCGAGCAGGGTGATCGTCGCGCCCGCCGACTCCACGCCGGTGGCCTTGTTCGCCGCGTCCACGCCGCCCGGCGTGTTCGGATACGTGACAGAGATCGTGATGCCGACCTTGCCGGTGGACTTGACGCTCAGCGTCGCGCTCGCGGGCGACCACTGGTTCGCGCTGCTTGTCGGGGCGCCACCGTAGGCGGTGTTCGACCTCCCGGCGTTGGGCCGGTACACGTACTGGTTGAGCTTGAACGACGACGCCGTGTCGACCAGTTCCTTGCTCGTCGCCCGCTCCACGATCGACGAGATCGCGCCGGTCGTCGAGAACGTCACCGTGTAGTGCTGGTTCTGCAGCACCCGGGTCGTCGCGTTCCAACTCAGCGAAGAGTCCGGCGCGGTGGACGTGTCCGTGCCGGTCTCCAACCGGTACCTCTTGTAGCCGACCGCGGGCACACTCGCCGCGACGAACTGGATGTGCGTCGAGTCGACCGACTGATAGGGAACGGCCAAGCCGCTCCCCGCGTCGACCAGCTTGCCCGCCCAGCCGCTCGCCACGGTCGCGGTCACCACATCGGTCCGTGGCCAGGACTGCGGGTTGAACACACTGAGGCCAGGGTTCGTGCCAGTGTTCGCGATCTGCTTGGCCAGTGCCGTGGTCGCCGAGGTCAGCGCGTTGGTGCTGAACCGGGTGGTCCGGTCGGCGTAGATCTTCTTCCGCGGCCACTGCGTCGACGGGTAGGTCAGGCCTTCCGTGCCCCACGTGTGTTCGGTCCACATGTTCTGCTGTTGATAGGCGGCGTCGACCATGCAGGTCCGGGTCGGATCCTGGGTGGTGAGACCGGCCAGCGATCCCAAGGTCTCAGCGGCGGTCGTCCGGATCTGGGAGCGCATGTTGTCACCGGTCTCCACCGGCGACGAACCAGCGCCATCGGACCACCAGCCCGTGTAGTCACCCGTCTTGACCGGCAGCGCGCTCACCGGGGTCGAGGTCGGGTCGGGGGTGTAGCCGGACACGGACGTGCCGCCCGCTGGCGTGGTCGCGTCCGCGTGGAACCGCGACGGCGTCGACGACACCAGCCTTGGGTAGCTGTACTGCGACGCGTACTTCTTGATCACGTCGGAGACGCCGTTCAGCGGCGGAGCGGTGTCCGCGAACGCCAGCAGCGGGTACACCGACTGCGGGTACTGGCCGACCTGCAGGCCGGGCAGCAGGTTGCCGATCCAGCCCGCGACGTTGTTGGTGACCGAGGTGAGGTCCGCGGGTGGCGCCTTGGGCGTGTACGGCAGCGCGGGCCCGGACCGGCCACAGTCGTCCATCCGAGCCGACAGCGCGCACTGCAGTCCCGGGATACCCCAATAGCCCTCGAAGTATCCGTTGAGCCCGAAGAACGTCAGCACCTTGCTGCCGTTCGGCGCCTCCCAGTTGAACAGCGTCGGGACATCCTGCCCGGCGTAGGCAGCGTTGTTGGCGCCGGTGTGCCCCGGGTTCGTGCCGTTGATCAGAACCTTGACGCCCTGCTGCGCGAGCATCTGGATGTACTGCGCCGACACCCCGGTGACGTCGTCCTGCATCGCCGCGGTCACGCTCACCCCGAGTTGGTCTTCGAGGTCCTTGGTGCCCTTGGCCAGGCCGCGGATCATGTTCTCGCTGGTCGCCAGGTCCTGCAGGTTGTGGTTGTAGTTGCCGACGATGTCGATCTGACCGGACTGTACGCAGGTCGCCAGAGCCGCGATCTGCGCCGCCGACCGATCCTGCAGGTAGTTGTTCACCACCCACGACGACTCGGTCGTCCACCGGAACTTCTCCGCGTCGGTGTAGCCCTTGGCCGGGTCGGCTGTCGTGTTGCACTGACCGACGGCCTGGTCGACGTAGGCGTTGAGGATCTGCCGGGTGGTCTGCTGGTCGTAGTGGTACCCGTTGTCGAAGTGGGGACCGTGCATCAGGTCGATCTGCCACCGCTTCTGGTACGGCAGGTTCAGCCCGTACGTCCCGGACTGCGTGCCGAGTGTCGCCTTGATGTCCACTTGCGACAGACCGCCGACCGGCGCGGGCGGCACCAGGATCCGCTGGATGGAGCGACCCGCCGGAACAGTGAGAGTGGTCGTCTCGGTGCGCGCGCCCAGGGTCGCGGCGAAGACGACCGACCCCGACGCGCCACTGGTGTTGTTCACCCCGATGTCGACGACATGCGCGTCGACGGTGCCGCTCTTCTTCAGAAACACCGTCGGGTTCAGCGACACCACCTGCACCGCGCCGGTGGTGGCGGGCGCGGGCAGCATGGTCACGGAGTCATAGACCGCGTACGACCCGGCGGTCGACACGATCTCGATCTTGTTGGTGCCGGTGAGCAGCGCGGTCGCCGGGATGAGGAATCCCACCTGGTTGGGCCGGTTGAGCGAGTTCGTCAGGCCGTTGACCCGGCCGCGGCCGTGCGCCCCGACACTGGCACCGGACGGCACCTTGAGCGACTCGACCACGGTGCCGTTGGACTTGATCTGCACCGTCGGCGACACGCTGTGCGTGTCCGCGTAGCTGAGTTGCAACAAGGTGCCATTGGTCCGCTGGGTCGAGGTCAGCGAATAGTTGATCGTGAAGGTGTGGTTCTTCGAACCCGCCCAGGCATCCGACGGACCGGGATGGATGTAGGACCAGTTGGCCGCCGTGCTCGTGCCGACGGTGTAGGTCACGTCATTCGGATACGTGGTCGGGTAGGACGCGTAGCGGTTGGGGCTGAGCGCGAACTCGGCCGCCGACTGGTTCTGCGTGCCGATGGTGAAGATCGACTGCACCGCCGCGGCCTCGGCCACTGGGCCCTGCACGGCGGTCAGCACGGAGGCCCCGACAACTACTGCCAGGACGGAGGTGGGAACAAGCAGTGGACGCCCGCGTTGGCCGGATAAACCAAACATCGATGACAGGCCTCTCTCTCCTCGGTTGTTGACCAGGGGCGCTGGGTTCGACAAGGGCTGCCGCACCCAGCGCGTCGACTTGGCTGTCGCTACGGGGTTTCGCGGATGGCGATGGCGTCGTAGACGTGCCACGACCCCGCCTGCTTGGTGATGGTGACGGTGTTCTGCCCGACGCGGAGCCCGCTCACCGGAAGGACAAAGTCGAAGCTGGACGGGCGGATCACCCCGGTACCGCCGGTCCAGCGGTAGCCGTCACCGCCACCCGCGGAAAGCTGGACCGTGGTGGCGGTCCCTCCGTTGAGTGCGAGCGCGACCGTTCCCGGAGCGGTCGGGTGCGTGTCGACCAGCCAGGCGGTGAACGCCAGACTCGTCGTCGGAAGCTGGGTTAGGTTGAACCGCACCGTGAAGGTGTGGTTCTTGCTGCCCGCCCAGATGTCGTTCGGCCCAGGGTGGATGTAGCTCCACGCCGTGGCCGCGTTGCTGGTGCCGATCGTGAAGTCGACGTCGCTGGGGAACGTCGTCGGGTAGGAACTGTGACCGGTCGGCGCGAGCGCGAATCCCGTCGTGGCCAGGTCGGTCGCGCCGACCAGGGAGATCCTGCGGCTGACCGCGGCGGCGACCTGGCGGGTGCCGGTCCCCCACGCTCCCTGGCTGGTCAGGGTCAGGTTGTGGGATCCGGTGGCCGTCGCGGACGGGGTGACGGTGAACGTGGTGGTCACCGTCGCCCCCGCCGACACTTGGATCGCCCGGTTCGCCGGGGTGACCGTCCACCCGGAAGGAACCTGCAAGCGCAGGTCGGTGTCGCGGGTGACGGCGTCGTTGTTGGTCAGCCGCACCTGGAACGTGTTCGGCGTGGCCTGCAGCAGGCGAAGCTGCTGGTTCGGCGAGACGGCCAGTGAGATCGCGGGAATGGTCTCGTGGACCGCGACGGCGTCGTAGACGTGCCACGAGCCCGTGGGCTTGGTGATGGTGACGGTGTTCTGCCCCGATCGGAGCTGACCCGCGGGCAGGACGAAGTCGATGAGCGTCGGGCGAATCGTGCCGGTCGCTCCGTCCCAGCGATAGCCGTCACCACCGCCCGCGGGAAGCTGGACGGTGGTCGCGGTCCCCCCGTTCAGCGCGAAGTCGAGCGTTCCCGGCCCGGTGGGGTGGCTATCGACCAGCCAGGCGGTGAGAGCCAGGTCTGCCGTAGGCGCCGACGGGAGGTCGAACCGCAGCGTGAACGTGTGCGCTTTGCTGCCCGCCCAAAGGTCGTCGGGCCCAGGGTGGATGTAGCTCCACGCGGTGGCCGCGTTGCTCGTTCCGACGGTGAAGGAGACATCGTTGGGGAACGTGGCGGGGTAGCTGGAGTAGCTGCTCGGGGCGAGCGCGAAACCGGTTGTGGCCAGGTCGATCCCGCCGACCAGCGCGACCTTGCGGCCCACCGTCGCGACGACCCGCTGGCTCGCCGCACCCCAGGTACCCGAGGCGTTCAGGGTGACGGAGTGCCACCCCGTCGCCGTGGCGGACGGGGTGACGGCGAAGGTGGTGTCGACGGTGCCCCCGACGGCGACCGCCGACAGAGTGCGGTTGGTGGGCGAGACCGTCCAGCCCGCCGGGACCTGCGGGGTGACGACGACGTCGCGGGCCACGCTGTCGTTGTTGGTCACCCCGACCCGGAACGTCGTGGCCGTGGCCTGGAGCAGACGAAGCTGCCCCGGCGCGGGCGCGAGCGACACCAGCGGGACCCCATGCGCGTAGAGCACCGCGTCGGGCAGTTCGGTTCCGCCTGAGGTACCTGTGAACCTGACCCGGTGCAGGCTCTGGGGAAGGTCGGTCGCGGCCTGCAGGGTGACGGTGGCGGTGGCCGTCGCGTTCGCGGCCACCGTCAACGTGCCGCTCGCGGGCGTCGCCTGCAGGCCGAGCGGGGTGTTGGCCTGCCAGTTGACGGTGATCGCCGAACCGGTCAGGTTCTTCGCGCCGACGGTGACGGTGGCCTGCTGGCCGGGACCGATCCGGACCTGGTCGGCGGTCACCTCCATGACCGCGGGCGCCAGCGGCGACCGCGACGGCGGCAACTGGGTCACGCCCCACGTCTGCTTCGCCGTGGCGCCCATCGTCAGTTCGAGGGTGCCGCCCGCGGCCAGCGTGCTGTGGTTGAACCACGCGTTGTTCAGCGTCGTGCCGTTGAGCTTGGCGCTCTGGATGTACATGTTGGTCGCGGAGTTGTTGACCGTGGTGATCGTGAACGTCTCGCCGTCGTAGTAATCAGGATTGAGCGTGATCGTGATCTTGTCGAAGATCGGCGACGTGATGTCGTAGACCGGCTGCGGCAGGCTCGCACCCGTCACCTCGAACAGGCCGATCGCCATCAGGGCGCTGAGCGAACCCATCTGGCCCTGGTCCTCATCGTGGTGGCCGTACCCGTCGGTGGTGGTGACCGCGGAGTACACCTTCTCCTTCACCTTGCGCACCCAGTACTGGGTCAGCCACGGCTTGCCGACGTAGTTGAACAGGTGCCCCATGTGCAGCGCGGGCTGGTTGCCGTAGTTGACATAGGCGTTCTCGTCACCGTTCTGTCCGCCGCCGATGAAGTTCACCGGTTCGGCCAACTCGAACGCGGAGTTGAGCTTGGTCGCGTAGGCGTCCCGGCCGCCCAGCCGGTTGGCCAGGCCGGTCACGTCATGCGGGCAGTAGAACGTGCCCTGCCAGGCGTTGGCCTCGACCCAGTCGCCGGTGTCCAGCGGGTTGAACGGCGCCTGCCACCGGCCATCCGAGCCGCGGGGCCGGACGAACCCGGTCGAGCGGTCGAACAGGTTGCGCCAGCTGCCCGACCGCTCGATCAGGTAGGCGCCGACATCGGTGTCGTCCCATGCCTCGATCTCGTTGAGGCCCACGTTCGTGCCGGTGCCGCCGGTCGCGTCGAACCGCACCGATGTGACCAGCCTCGACGTGAAGGTCACCACCCTGTTGGTGCCGTCGGTGGGGATGCTGGTCACGTTGACCGTCGTCCCGTCGCTGAAGGTCAGCACACCCGAGTTCACGTTGGCCGTCGAGTCGCGGCGGTCGCTGAGCACGACCTTGGAGATGCGCCGCGCCGTGCGCCAGGTGAGCTTGATCCACGGCGTCGACTCGGTCGACCGCCACTCGACGTTGTTCGTCGTCAGGACACCGGAGCGGATCGGCCTGCCGTCCACCGCCCGCACGCCCGCGTAGTCGGTGGCGTTCACCTGCGAGGACACTTCCACCGCGGCGAGCTGAGCGGCGTTGATCCCCACCTTGCCCAGCGCCTTGGCGAGCTGGCCGAGCGACCAGTCCTGGAACGAGTACTCCACCGTCTCGCCCGCGCCGCGCGACTTCCAGGAACCGTTGAGGTTGTGCGGCACGAACCCGGTGTCCAGATACGGGCGGTTGGCGCCGCCGTCGCCTGACCACGACGCGTACTGGTAGGGCCCCTTGTCGAACAGCCCGCCGATCGAGTGGGCGTCGAGCATGGCGTCGTAGGCCAGGTCGATGTCGAAGTCGCGGATGCCCTTGTTGTAGGCACCGGTGATGAACGTTGTCACCGCGGAACCGGTCATGACGAACGAGTCGTCGCCCGCGACCGGCCCGCGCGGGAGCATTCCGCCGTCCTGGTACATCCTCAGCTGCGACTTGACGAAACTGCTGTAGATCTCCGGGTAGGCCAGGCCGAACAAGGTGTTGAGGTTCGTGTGGGTCAGCCAGATCGCGTCGTAGTTGTACATCGCGTACGTCGGCTTGCCCGCGGTGTCCAGCGGGATCTGCTTGACGGTGTTGTTCCGCCAGGTGTTGTCCAGGTACTTGCCGTCGACGTCGCTCACAACGCTGCGACCGCACAGCGCGTGGAACATGTCGGTGTAGAACTTCTTCTGCTGTGCCGCGGTGCCACCCTCGACGGCGACACGGCCCAGCATGGCGTTCCACTTGTTCTGGGACGCGGTCTTCACCGCGGCGAAGTCCCAACCCGACAGCTCGGCGGCGAGGTTGGCGCGCGCGCCCGCGAGGCCGGTGAACGAGAGACCCACCTTCATCTGCACGACCGCGCCCGCGGCCAGCGAGTCGTAGACGACGTAGACGCCCATGTTGTCGCCCGCCACGGCGGTGACCGCCGCACCCGAGTCGACCAGGGCACCCGCCTTCCACCCGCGCATCGAGTCGAACGCCTTGTCGAACTTGATGCTGAAGAACAGCGTCGTCTTCTCGTCCGGGGTCTCGGGCCAGTAGAGGCCGTCGGTCAGCAGTCCACCTTGGACGACGAAGCCCTCGATCTCGGTGCTGCTGACCCGGGTCACCGAGGCGTTCTTCATCGCCGCCTCGCCCAGCGTGCCGCCGAGGTTGATGATGATCTCACTGCGCCCGGCGTTGGCGTAGGTGTACTTGTGCATACCCACGCGATCGGTGCACGTCAGCTCGGCGGTGACGCCATAGGACCCCAGCACCACCTTGTGATAGCCCGGCTGTGCGACCTCGGTGGAGTCGTGGACCACCGTCGACTGCCACCCGCTGTCACCCGACAGCTTCGTCTTGCCCGCGCCGGTCGTCGGCATCACCTGCACGCCCGAGATCTGCCAGCAGTGCAGGTGGCTGAAGCCCTTGATGTTGGTCTCGTTCTTCTTGTAACCCGTGCCCCACAAGGTGTTCGTGCTCGTGTCGGGCCGTAGCTTGACCAGCCCGAACGGGTTGCTCGCCGACTGGAAGAAGAAGAACCGGCCGCGGTCGGCCTCGATCCACGGGTCGACGAGGCCCACGTAGTCCGTTGTCGTCTGCGCGGCGGCCGTGGCGGCGCCGATCAGTCCCGCACTGGCGGCGCCCGCCACACCCGCGGCGACCACGCCGCCGGTGGTCAGCAGCACACGTCGGCGGGATACCTGAGCAGGGTTCTCGGACTCGGCCATGATGCGCGCTTCCCTTCACGTCCAACGAAACTGGCCGCGCTTTGTGGAGAGGGACACGCGGCAGGCACCTGATCGAACACCGCGCAAAACGCTGTGATCCAGGCTACATCCGGACACTAGTATTCAAGTGCACCGGACGACAAGGATCGCGAATTTGAAGCTGGTTCTTGTTTCAGTCCCGGCTGGGCAGCGCGGCCGCGACCCTGGCGAGCATGCCGCCGTCGACGCGGATGTCGGCGCCGGTCACGAACGCGGCCCGGGGGCTGGCCAGGTAGGAGATCACCGAGCCGACCTCCGCCATGGTGGCCACCCGGCCGAGCGCGTGCGCGGTGCCCCAGTCCGCGATGGTCCGCTCCACCGCCTCCGGACTGCCGTCGGTGAACTTCGCCGCCGCGGTGCGCAGCATCGGCGTGTCCACCGATCCCGGGCTGACGGAGTTGACGCGCACGCCGTAGGCGGCTTCGTCGACCGCCATCGCCCGGGCCATGGCCACCAACGCGCCCTTGCTCGCCGTGTACGCGACGACGGTCGGCTGGGACGCGGTGGCCTGCACGGACGCGACTATGACAATGCTGCCCGCCGGGCTGGTCCGCAGATGCGGAAGCGCGGCCCTGGCGGCGAGGAAGACGCCCTTGAGGTTGACGCCCATGACCTCGTCCCACAGCTCCTCGCTGGTGGTGACCGTGTCGCCGTAGCGCTGGATGCCCGCCGAGGTGACCAGGGTGTCCAGCCGCCCGAACGCCTCGATGGTCGCCGCGACGGCGTCGACCGACGTGGCCGCGTCCTCGATCGGACCGGCCAGCGCGATGGCTGATCCACCCTCGGCCCGGATGGCCTCGGCCAGTTCCTCGGACTCGGCGAGCGCGATGCCGTGCACGGCCACCGCGGCGCCCTGCCTGGCCAGTTCCAGCGCGGCACCCGCGCCGATCCCGCTGGATCCGCCGGTGACCAGGGCAACCCGGCCCGCGTGCTCGCCCGTCATCGTGCTCCTTCTGTGGTGCTGAGCGTGAGGCTCATCGGGATTCGGACAGTCTGATTGGCGGCGAGGCGCAGCGCACTGCGGCGGCTCGGCCCGCTGGTCTGGGTGCTCGACGGCTCGATGGCCACGACGCGGGCGCGGCGGAACCACGGGAAGGTCGGCGTGAAGTTCAGTTCCTGCCACAGCCACGCATACGGCAGATGAGTGCCGTCCCAGTCGATCCGGACGCCGAGTCCGAGGTCCACATTGGTCAGACTCGCCCAGTGGGTGTCGAAGTCGGACAGCCAGCCGAACAGGACTTGCCGTTCGCCGGGCTCCGGAATCTCCCGCAGGTCCCGGCCCGCGCCCGCGATCCACGGCCACGAGTGCTCCGAGCCGGGCGCCGCGATGCTGTCCTCGGTCTCAGGGTCGGCGGTGAACCGCTTGGCGCCGGTCCGCAGAACACAGCGGCCGTCGAGGAACGGGCCACCGAACGCCGGATGGATGACGTAGTCGATGTCCAGCGGGACGTCACTGAGGTTGGTGACGGTGTCGATGACCTCGATCACCGGGGCGTCCTGGCCGAGGGTCACCGTCCGGTCGATGCGCACGGGCACGGAGAACAGCTCCGCGCGCAGCTCCGCCTCGACCTGACCAGCGGAGACGACCTCCCATTCCACGACAGACGCCTCGCCGTGGAAGCCCACCGGCGCCCCGGCCACCAGCCGCGCGGCGCCCGCGTTGGGGCACAGCGTCTGCCAGCCGCCTCGGTACCGCTCCAGCCACCCGGCGAACGGATCCGATGTCGACGCGGGCGCGCCCGCCCGAACGGCGTCCGCGCGGGGCCGCCACGGCGAGCTGAACAGGACGTCGATGTCGGTCGCCCGGTGTCGAAGCGTGAGGATGTCCGCGCCGCGACCCGGATCGATGTCGACTTCCAGGTGGGCACTCACGAGTTTGATCATCGGTCAGCCGCCGAACGCGCTGACGGGGACGCCCTGCGTCCGGGTGGCAACGGCGAAGACGGACCCGGCGAGCGGCTCCCCGGCGAGCTCGTCCTCGGTCAGCCCGCGCCGCGCCGACGTGATGACCAGCGTGCCGTCCGGGGTGAAAGCGCAGCTCGACGGCTGGCTGACCGGCATCGGCACGATCGCGGCGAGGTCACCGGCCGGGCTGTAGCGCCGCACCTCGGCGCCGCCCCAGACCGCCACCCAGATGAAGCCGTCGGTGTCGACCGCCAACCCGTCCGGCAGCCCTGGCTCGACTTTCGCCAACTCGGTGAAGGCACCGACGTGCCCCGCGTCCGCGTCGAACGGCGCGCGCATGAGCCGGTGGGAGACGCTGTCGATCAGGTACATGGTCGAGTCGTCCGGGCTCCAGCCCAGCCCGTTGGGCAGCGTGAGACCTTCGGCGTGGACCGCGCTCGATCCGCCGTCCCAGCAGTGCAGCTTGCCCGCGCCCTCGACGAAGTCCAGGTGGGTGCTGCCCGCCCAGAGGCGTCCACGCGAGTCGCATTTGGCGTCGTTCATCCGCCGGTTCGGCTCAGGCAGGACCGGGTCGACCACGGTCAGCCGACCGTCCACCCAGAGCCCGAACCCCTCAGCGACCGCGACCGCGAACCCCTCGGCGGAACCGCGCGGCGCCACCGCGCCGACGCTGGTGCCGAGCACGGAGGTCGTGTTCGTGCCCGTGGCCAGGTCCGTCTCGTGGATCAACCCGGCCAGGATGTCCACCCAGCACAGACGCCCGCCGCGCCGGTCCCAGACCGGGCCCTCGCCGACGTCGGCTTCGGCGTGAATCAGCAGGTCAGGCGGTACCAGCTTCTCGATTGTGCCCATGACGTCGTTTGCTCCCGGTGGCTCGACAACAACGCAGACTTGCATACAAGTGTTCTACTGGCAAGTATGCAAGAATTGCTCGGTGAGCTCTCAACCGAACCGCGCCGCCGCCCTCGTTCCGATCGTGCGTGACGCCACGCGAACTCGCACCTCAGACCGCGTGTACGACGAACTGGTCCACGCGATCCGCGATCTGCGGCTGAGCCCGGGCGCGACGATCTCCGAGACGGAACTGTCCATCCAGCTCGGGGTGAGCCGCACACCGCTGCGCGAGGCGATCGCCCGGCTGGTGACCGATGGTCTGGTCACCGTGGTGCCCCAGGTCGGCACCCGCGTCGCCCCCATCCGGCTCGAAGACGTCCGGCAGGCCCAGTTCGTCCGCGAGCACCTCGAACTGGCCGCCTACGCGCTCGCCTGCAAGGTCACCGACCGGGACACCACCCGACTGCGGGCACTGCTTGCCGAGCAGGTGCGCGCCCATGCCCACCACGACACCGACGCGTTCTTCGCCGCGGACGAGTCATTCCACGAGCAGATCTTCGACCTGGCGGGCCACGGCGGCGCCTGGCGGGCCATGCAGCCGGTCAAGCTCCAGCTCGACCGGCTGCGGCGCAGCAGCCTGCCCAATCCCGCCACCGTCGCCGAACTGATCGCCGAGCACACCGCGATCGCCGACGCGCTGGACGCGGGCGACTCGCGGCGGGGCAGCGCGGTGGTGCGCGCGCACGCCCGCCGCGTGCTCAAGTACGCCCCGGTGATGCGCGCGGCCCATCCGGACCTGTTCGAGGACTGACCCGCGCGGTGGCCTGTGGTCCGCGACATCAGCCGTGGACCGAGGCGCGCACCTCGACATGGCGCGCCCGAAGCACCGACCCACGCTCGACATCCACATCGGCGGGCGCCAACTCCACCGACGAACCCACCGGCCACGAC
>DATLIA010000183.1:0-19720 GCA_035540215.1 Actinokineospora sp.
AGGCAGGACTGTCGAGTGCCTCCGCGGGCGACGCACCGGGATCGCCGGATGGACAGCCTGGCGGTGCCGCTGGTGGCGGCATGGGTGGCGGCATGATGGGCGGCGCGGGTGGTGGTGGCGGTGGCCAGGGTGGCGACACCGAGCGCGCGGGAAGTGCGTGGCGCACGACCGGCAGCCTCTTCGACGACGACTATGTGACGACCGACGCCAGGGTGCTGGGCGCATCCGGTGACGGGCTCTGATCAACTCGGGGTGACTGATGTACTTGATGGATGAGATAGATCCGGCGGCGACCCAGCGCAAGATCGACGGCATCACCGAGGACGGTATGCGCGCGCTGGAGCGCAGCGTGGAGGTGTCGTCCGAGATCGACAAGGCGGCGGCGTCCGAGTCGGCGAAGCTGGAGCAGGAGATCAAGGATCTCCGGGAGGCGAGCGATCGCAAGGAAGCCGCCCGCGAGGAAGAACTCGCGAAGGAGGCCGGGCCGTCCGCACCGTGGGCGAATCGGCCGTCGCGGCCCACGGTGCTTTCACTGGGGGGCGAGGAGTCGGACGACCCGGCTCCGCCGTCTGCGTCCCAGCCCGTTCCGGTCGCGGCCTTCGCGCCGCCTCCGCCGCCTCCTGAGCCGGTGAGCGAGTCGCCGCGGCAGCGGTATCTCTCGTTCGGCATCGAGGAAGACGAGGCGGAAGCCGCGCCTCCCCCCGCGCCCACCCGGTCACCGCGGCAGGTGCCGCGCAGGCCAGTGGCGGAACCGGACGACGACGACTTCTCAGGGCACAGCTGGGTGCGCTGACCGCGCACTCGCGCTGAAACGAGTGGCGGAGTCCGCGCCGCCGATGATGATCCGGCGAGACCTAGACCGAGGTGACTAGGTCTTCGTCGCCGTGGTAGGTGATCTCGGCGCCCTTGATGTTCTCCTCGACCAAGGGGAGGTATTCCGCGGCGCCGGTCAGGTGGACCAGGAAGAACGCGGTCAGCATGGCCTTCGCGGTCCGCTGGGTGGCGTGCTCCGGTTTCCCGTCGACCAGCAGCGCGCTCCAGTGCCTGCCCTCGGTGAACCCGAGGTGGCTGGCCTTCGGCAGCGTCCGCAGTTGCACGGGACCGCCCCACGTCTTCGCGATCAGTTCCGCGTTGGCAACCGGCGGTGCGACCCGGTCGAGGCCCGCGGCCAGGTGCAGGCCGGGCATCCCGCAGGACCGGGCGGCCTCGGAGGCGAACGGCTTGGTCTGCGACGCCGCGAGCGTGGCCACCGCGCGGACGCGGTCGTCCTCGGCGGCCGCCAGGACCGCGCTGCCGCCGCCGGTCGAGTGGCCCGCGAGCGCGAGCCGGTCCGGATCGACGCTGATGTCCCCGTCGCCAAGCCGCACGCCCACCGCGACGTCGAGCGCGGTGCGCAGGTCGGCGGCCAGCAGCCGGTGTGAACCCAGCGGTCCCGTGTGGGTGCCGGGCGCGGTGACGACGATGCCCCACGACGCCAGGTGGCGGAACAGGCCCCGGTAGCGGTCGGGCGGCTGCAGCCAGCCGTGCCCGAAGGCCACCGCGGGCAGGCCCAGGCCGGACTTCGGCGTGAACACCAGCCCCGGCATGCCGACGAGTGCCAGGTCGCCGCGCAGGACCTCGTTGGGTCCGGGGCGGGACAGCTCGTCGAACAGGTGCTTGGCCTTGCGTGCCATGTGCGCAGCCTATCGGTGGCCGTGGTCCCAGGTGTGGCGGCGCTGGTTACGCTGGTGCGCGTGTGCGGAATCGTGGGATATGTGGGTCATCGTTCGGCGCTCGAGGTCGTGTTGGGCGGGCTGCGCAGGCTGGAGTACCGCGGGTACGACTCGGCGGGCGTCGCGGTCCTGACCGGCGACGCGCTGGCCGTCGAGCGCAAGGCGGGCAGGCTGGCCAATCTGGAGGCCCGGCTCGACGAGGTGGGCAGGGAAGGCTTCGCGGGCACGGCCGGCATGGGCCACACCCGGTGGGCCACGCACGGCGCCCCGATCGACCGCAACTCCCACCCGCACCGCGACGCCACCGGCCGGGTCGCCGTGGTGCACAACGGGATCATCGAGAACTTCGTCGCGCTGCGCGGCGAGCTGGAGTCGGCAGGCATCGAGTTCGCCAGCGACACCGACTCCGAGACCGCGGCCCACCTGGTCGCCATCGCCTACGCCGACGGCGAGACCGCGGGCGACCTGCCCGCCAGCGTCCGCGCGGTGTGCCGTCGGCTGGAGGGCGCGTTCACGCTGGTCGTGACCCACGTCGACCAGCCGGACCTGATCGTCGCCGCGCGCCGGTCGTCGCCGCTGGTGGTCGGGATCGGCGAGGGGGAGACCTTCGTGGCCTCCGACGTCGCCGCGTTCATCGAGTACACGCGTGAGGCCGTCGAGCTGGGCCAGGACCAGGTCGTCATCATCACCCGCGACGGCTACGAGGTCGTCGACTTCCTCGGTGAGCCCGCGCCTGCCAAGCCTTTCACCGTCGACTGGGACCTCTCGGCCGCCGAGAAGGGCGGCCACGAGTACTTCATGCTCAAGGAGATCGAGGAGCAGCCCGAGGCGCTGGCGAACACGCTGCGCGGGCACTTCGTCGACGGCCGCATCGTGCTCGACGAGCAGCGCCTCGCCGACCAGGACCTGCGCGACATCGACAAGGTGTTCGTCGTGGCCTGCGGCTCGGCCTACCACTCCGGCCTGGTCGCGAAGTACGCCATCGAGCACTGGACCCGGCTGCCCGTCGAGGTCGAGCTGGCCTCCGAGTTCCGCTACCGCGACCCGGTGCTCGACCGTGACACGCTGGTCGTGGCGGTCTCGCAGTCCGGTGAGACGGCCGACACCCTCGAAGCCGTCCGGCACGCGCGCGAGCAGAAGGCCCGCGTCCTCGCCGTCTGCAACACCAACGGCGCCCAGATCCCGCGTGAGTCCGACGCGGTCCTCTACACCCACGCGGGCCCGGAGATCGGCGTCGCGTCGACCAAGGCGTTCCTCGCCCAGATCGCGGCGAACTACCTGGTCGGCCTGGCCCTCGCGCAGGCCCGCGGCACGAAGTACACCGACGAGATCGCCCGCGAGTTCCACGCCCTGGAGGCGATGCCCGAAGCCGTGCGGCAGGTCCTCGGCACTGGCCCGCAGGTCCGGGCACTCGGCCAGGAGCTCGCCGAGTCGAAGGCGGTGCTGTTCCTCGGCCGCCACGTCGGCTACCCGGTGGCCCTCGAAGGCGCGCTCAAGCTCAAGGAACTCGCCTACATGCACGCCGAGGGCTTCGCCGCCGGTGAGCTCAAGCACGGCCCGATCGCGCTGATCGAGGAGGGCCTGCCGGTCGTGGTGGTCATGCCGTCGCCGAAGGGCCGGGCGGTGCTGCACTCCAAGCTGGTGTCCAACATCAGCGAGATCCAGGCCCGCGGCGCGCGCACGATCGTCATCGCCGAGGAGGGCGACGAGACGGTCCGCCCGTTCGCCGACGAGCTGATCGAGATCCCGGCCGTCCCGACGCTGCTGCAGCCGCTGGTCTCGACCGTGCCGCTGCAGATCCTGGCCGCCGAGATCGCCCGCTCCCGCGGCTACGACGTGGACAAGCCCCGCAACCTGGCGAAGTCCGTCACGGTCGAATAGCCGATGCGCGGCGTCTGGCGCACCGACCGGGTCCGGGCGGCGGAGGCACTCGTCCTCGCCCGGACACCCCCGGGCGCCCTGATGCGCCGCGCCGCCCACGGCGTCGCCCTGCACACCGCCCGGCTGCTCGCGGGCTCGGGCGGCGTCGCCGGTCGACACGTGGTGCTGCTGGTCGGCTCCGGCGACAACGGCGGCGACGCGCTGTGGGCGGGTGCGTTCCTGCGTAAGCGGTCCGTCGGCGTGACCGCCGTGCTGCTCGCGCCCGACCGCGCCCACGCCGATGGCCTCGCCGCGCTGCTCTGGGCGGGTGGGCGGATCGGCACGGCGTCCGATGTGGACCGCGCGGACGTGGTGATCGACGGGATCGTCGGCCTGTCCGCGCGCGGTTCACTTCGTCCCGACGCGGCCGCGCTGGTCGCCAGGGTTCGGGCGCCGATCGTCGCGGTCGACCTGCCCAGCGGCGTCGACCCGGACACCGGCGCCGTGACCGGCCCGGCCGTCACCGCGGCGGTCACGGTCACCTTCGGCGCGTTGAAGCCCGTGCACTTCCTCAGCCCGCGCTGCGGACCGGTGCATCTGATCGACCTCGGGCTGGACCTCGCCGACCCCGACTTCGCGGTGCTGGATCGGGCCGACATCGCCGCGTCGTGGCCGGTCCCTGGCCCGACCGACGACAAGTTCACCCAGGGCGTCGTCGGCGTCGCCGCAGGCTCGGCCACCTACCCCGGCGCCGCCGTCCTGACCATCGGCGCGGCTGTCCAGGCCACCTCCGGCCTCACCCGGTACGCGGGCCCGGCCGCCGACGAGGTCCGTCAGCGCTGGCCAGAGGTCGTGGCCACCGGCTCGGTCACCGACGCGGGCCGTGTCCAGGCCTGGGTCGTCGGGCCCGGTCTCGGCACCGGCAAGTCCTCGCGCGACGTCGTCGCCCACGTCCTGGCCGCGGGGGTTCCGACCTGCGTCGACGCCGACGGGATCACCCTGCTGGCCAACCACCCCGACCTCTGGGACGCCCGCGACCCGGACACACCCGTCCTGCTGACCCCGCACGACCGCGAGTTCGCCCGGCTGGCAGCGCCGCTCGGCATCGAGCTTGGCGCCGACCGGGTGGCCGCCGCCCGTGCCCTGGCCGCGCGCCTGAACGTGACCGTGCTGCTCAAGGGGCACGCGACGGTCATCGCCGCGCCGGACGGGGTCCTGGTCAACGCGGCCGAGTCGCACTGGCTGGCCACGGCCGGGTCAGGGGACATCCTCGCGGGCCTGATCGGCGCGCTCCTCGCCGCGGGCCTTCCCCCCGCGCGTGCGGCGGCGTGCGCGGCGTGGGTGCACGTCCGCGCGGGTGAGCTCGCGGCGGCGGGCGCCCCGACGTCCGCCTCGGCCATCGTCAGCGCGCTCCCCGACGCGATCCGCGCCGCCCGACTCACGTCCTAGCGCCGTGTGTCACCATGCCGTCATGGCTGCTCAGACCCACCCCCGCGCCGAGGTGACTGTCGATCTCGACGCCGTTCGGCACAACGTCGCGCTGCTGGCCGCCCGGGCCGGGGCCGCCGAGACGATGGCCGTGGTCAAGGCCGACGGCTACGGGCACGGCGCCGTCGAGGTCGGCAAGGCGGCGCTGGAGGCAGGCGCGACGTGGCTGGGCTCGTGCTCGGCGGCCGAGGCGGTCGCGCTGCGGGCGGCCGGGGTCGATGCGCCGATCCTGGCCTGGCTGGACCTGCCCGGGGCCGATCTGCCGACGGACGTCGATGTGGCCGTCTCCTCTATCGAGCAGCTGCGCGCGCTGAGTGGCAGGCGGATCCACCTCAAGATCGACACCGGTCTCTGTCGCAACGGGTGCCCGCGCGACCTGTGGCCGGAGCTGGTGCGAGCGGCGGCCCAGTCCGACAACGAGGTCTACGCGATCTGGTCGCACCTGGCTTGCGCCGATGAACCAGGGCATTCCTCTGTGGACAGTCAGGCCAAGCGGTTCGACGACGCGTATCAGGTCGCATTGGACGCTGGGTTGAATCCCAAGCGGCACATAGCGAACTCGGCGGCCACTTTGGACCGGCCAGATCTGCATTTCGACATGGTCCGGGTCGGCATCGCCATGTATGGGCTCAATCCGCTGCCCGCGAACGAAGATCTTCGACCCGTGATGACGTTCCGCTCGTCGGTCGCGCTCACCAAACGGATCGACGCGGGCGAGTCTGTCTCCTATGGACAGTCGTGGACCGCCGAGACGCCGACGACTCTCGCCTTGGTCCCGGTCGGCTACGCCGACGGTGTGCCCCGGCTGCTGTCCGGCCGGTTCGACGTCCTGCTCGGCGGCGTCCGCAGGCCGGTGCGCGGCCGGGTCTGCATGGACCAGATCCTGGTCGACTGCGGCGACGACGACGTCAGTGTCGGTGACGAGGTCGTGCTGTTCGGCCCCGGTGACCGCGGCGAGCCGACCGCGCGGGAGTGGGCCGACATCCTCGGCACCATCGACTACGAGATCGTCACCGGCATGTACCGGCCCCGGCTCGTGCGCCGGTATGTCGGATGAGCGCACGGAACCGGATTCTCGCCGGGGTCGGGATGGCGGTCGCGGGCGGGGCGCTGGTCGCGGGTGTCGCCAGGGCGCGCCGGACCGAGGAGCTCTACCCGGACGAACCGCTGGGCAAGCTGCCGCCGGACCGGGTCAGCACGGTCGCCGCCGCCGACGGAGTCGCCCTTTCGGCTGAGGAGGTCGACCCACTCGCGGGTGACCCCGACGCGACCGTGGTGCTGGTGCACGGGTTCGCGCTGAGTCGGAAGTGCTGGCACTTCCAGCGGCGCGACCTCGCCGAGCTGACCGAGCCCCGGGTCCACCAGGTGCTCTACGACCACCGCAGCCACGGCCGCTCCGAACTCGCCGACCAGTCGACCAGCTCCATCGACCAGCTCGCGCGCGACCTCGATGACGTCATCCGCGTGATGGCTCCCGACGGCCCCCTCGTGCTGGTCGGGCACTCGATGGGCGGCATGGCGGTCATGGCGCTGGCCGAGTTGCGTCCTGAGCTGTTCGCCGAGCGGGTCGTCGGCGTCGCGCTGATCGGCACGTCGGCGGGGGAGGTCGGCCGCCACGGGCTGTCGCGGCCGCTGTTGTCGAAGTACAACCCGCTGACCCGCTATCTCGGCCGGTTCGCCGACTGGCAGCCCGGCCTGGTCGAGCTGGTGCGCGCGGGCGGCGGCCAGCTGACCCGACCCGCGGTGCGCGCGCTCGGGTTCGGGTCGCGCGGCGTCAGCCCGAGCCTGGTCACGTTCCTCATGGAGATGCTGGACGTGACGCCGGTCCGGGTGCTGGCCGACTTCGTCGAGACCCTCGGCAGCCACAACCGCTACGCCGCGCTCGCCGGGCTCAAGCACTGCCCGGTGCTCGTGCTCAGCGGCGACGCAGATCTGATGACCCCGTTCCAGCACGCGGAGCGGATCGCGCTCGAACTGCCCGACGCGACCCTGGTCCGTGCGCGCGGCGCCGGGCACATGGTCATGATGGAACAACCCGAATTCGTGAACGAGCACCTGGTGGCGTTCCTGCGCGAATGCGTGCCGGAGTCCAGGAAGAAGTGGTGGCGGCGTGGCTGAGACGATCGAACTGCCCGCGGTCGAGGACACCCTCGACTTCGGCCGCAGGCTGGGCGAGACCCTGGCCGCGGGTGACCTGGTCCTGCTGGCGGGCCCGCTCGGCGCGGGGAAGACGGTGGTGGCCAAGGGGATCGCGGCTGGGCTTGGCGTGCAGGGCAGGGTCAGCAGCCCGACGTTCATCATCGCCCGCGAACACCGCGCGGGCACCCGCGGCATCCCGCTCGTGCACGTCGACGCCTATCGGCTCGGCGGCGACCTGACCGAGCTGGACGACCTTGACCTCGACACCGAATTGGTCGAGGCCGTCGTCGTGGTCGAGTGGGGCGAGGGCGCGGCCGAGCGGCTGTCCGACGACCACCTGCTGATCCGGCTCGACCGGCGGCCGGATGACACCCGAGTGGCCACCCTCGAACCACATGGGTCATGGGCCGGTCGCCCGATAGGCTGACCACATGCGCGCGGTGATCTTCGACTGGGGCGGCACACTGACCCCTTGGGTGACCATGGACCATCACGCCGCCTGGCGTGCCTACGCCGACGTCGTGCACGCCGACGACCCCGAGGCGGCCACCGCGCTGGCCGCCACGCTGCACGCCGCCGACGACGCCGCCTGGCACCGCAGCCGCACCGACGCCAGCGCGTTCCACCTGCTGGAGATGATGGCCGAGCTGGGCCACCCGGCCGATGAACGGGCACTCGTCGCGCTGCGGGAGTACTGGGACCAGGCCACGTACACCGACCCTGAGGTCGCGCCGCTGATGGCCGAACTGCGCGGCCGCGGCCTGCGCACCGGCGTGCTGTCTTCGACATCGTGGCCCGCGTCATGGCACGAGGAGATCTTGATCCGCGACGGCGTCCGCGACCTGTTCGACGCGTGCGTGTGGAGCAGCGATCTCGAGTACACCAAGCCCCACCGAGTGTCGTTCGAGACCGCGATGCGGGCGGTCGGGGTCGACGACCCGGCGGACTGCGTCTACGTCGGCGACCGTCCCCACGACGACATCAGCGGGGCGAAGGGGGCGGGGATGAAGGCGGTGCTGATCCCGCACAGCGTGATCCCGGTGGCGCAGCAGGTGCCGGTGGACGTGGAACCGGACGCGATCCTGCACAGGTTGTCCGACCTGCCCGCCATCCTGGACCGCTGGCTCTGACCCGGCGTGCCGGGATATCAAGATGTACGTTCAGCGCATGAGCGAGGCCCGAGCTCTTCCAGAACGTCTCGAGGAGTTTGAAGACGCGTACTGGTCACGGCGAGCCGCGGACGTGCTCGCTAACGGCGAGCCAACAGTGTCGTGGGATGAGGCAGTGGCGCTGTTGGAATCCGGCGAGTGACCTGTCGAGATCGCCCGCGAGGCGATCCGCGCTCTTTCCAAGATCGACAAAGGAATTCGTCGCCGACTCCAGGCGGCGATCGGCAGGCTCGCGGACGACCCACGTCCACCCGGAGTGATCGCGCTGCAGGGTATGCGCGGTACGTTCCGTGTCCGCGTTGGCGACTATCGAGTCGTCTACACGATCTATGACGGTCAGTTGATCGTTCTAGTGGTCGACCTCGGCCATCGGAGCGAGATCTACCGCGATCTCTAGTCGGCGATGCCGCGGACGACGCCCAGATCGACCAAGTCCTGTGGGCGCAGTCGCAGCTGTTCGGCAGTCGCGGGCACCTCGGCCGCATCCCGCTTGAGGATCGCGGCGCAGAGTTCTGGGGCGATGACGGAGAAGTACGCGTCCGGGGTGATCCAGGTGCGGTCCGGTGCCGCCAGGGCAAGCGCGCCGCCGGAGCCGCCTTCGCCGATGACCAGGGTCGTGATCGGCACCCGAGCCGCCGCCACGGTCCCGAACAGTTCGGCGATCGCGGGCCCGACCCCCGCCCGCTCGGCCGCCGCGTCGTTGGCCGCGCCGGGTGTGTCCACCAGCGTCAGCACCGAGATCCCCAACCGCTCGGCCAGTCGGATCAGCCGCGCGGCCAGCCGGAACCCGGCGGGCTTCGTCGCGGTCCCTGTCTGTGCGGCGTAGGCGACCGCGTGGTGGCCCACAAGTCCGATCCCGCAGAGCATGCCGGGATCCGTCCCACCCGCCCGGTCGCCGGAGATCTCGCGGCGCACGTCGAAGTAATCGTCCAGATAGGACTCCGCGCGGGGCCGGTCGGCCGAACGTGCCCGCCGGACCGCGGACCACCCGTCCGCGGGCGACTCGACGGACCCAAGCGCGCGCGGGACGGCGGCAGGCTCCGGCGACCCGGAAGTCAGCAGTACCAACCACTCCGCGAGCGCCGACCCAAGGTCATCGAACTCGCACACCTCATCGACGTGCCCGTTCGCGAACTGCCCTGCCGCGGTGTACGCCGGGTCATCGACGTCCGCCGCTGGTCGCACGCGCCGCCCCGCGAAGCCGACTTGCGCGCCCGTCATCCCGATCACCACATCCGCGCCCGCGCCGAGTGAGGCCCACAGCCCACCTGTCGTGGGGTCGCGCAGGACCGAGATCTGTGGGATGCCCGCCTCCCGCAACAGCGTCGACTGCCGGGCGACGCGCTGGAGTTGGCGCAGGGAAAGCATTCCCTCGTGCATCCGGCTGCCCCCGGTCGCGATCAGCGACACCAGCGGCGTGCGCGTCTCGCGGGCCCGGGTGAACGCGTGCTCAATCCGGTCGCCGGTCTTGGTCCCAACAGATCCACCAAGGAACCGGAAGTCGAACACGATGAGCACGACCTCGACCCCGCCGATCCGCGCTTCCCCGCACACCACCGACTCGGTCTCGCCGGACGCCGTACGGGCCCGTGTCTTCGCGTCGCCGTAGCCCGTCCAGCCGATTGGTCCGTCACCCGGCGTCGCGACGCCGGGGAACTCGGTGAAGTCCGTGGCGATGGCCGCGATGACGTGGCGGGCTCCGTCGTCAGGCATGCAGGGCTCGCTTGGTGACCTTGCCCATTTCGTTGCGGGGCAAGGAATCCAGGAAGTGCACGACCCTCGGCCGCTTGTGCGGCGACAGCAGCCGCGCCACGTGGTTCGCCAGTTCCTCCGCCGTCGGCCGCTCGCCCGAGGCGACCACCCACGCCACGATCCGTTCGCCCAAGTCGTCGTCCGGCTCGCCCGTCACCGCGGCCTCCGCGACAGCCGGATGGTCCAGCAGCGCGTTCTCGATCTCGCCCGCGCCGATCTTGTAGCCGCCGCTCTTGATCAGGTCGGTGGCGCGGCGGCCGACGATCCGGATGTAGCCGTCGGCTTCCTGGACCGCCATGTCGCCGGTGCGGAACCAGCCGTCCCGCATGGTCGCCGCGGTGGCGTCCGGGCGGTTGAGGTAGCCGAGGAACAGGTTCGGGCCGCGGACCTCGATCTCGCCGATCTCGCCATCCGCGACCAGGTCGCCCGCGTCATCGACCAAGCGCACGTCGACTCCGTCGATCGCCGGACCCACCGTGCCCGGCCTGCGATCCGCTGACGCGCGCACACCGCAGTTCATCAGCGTCTCCGTCATCCCGTAGCGCTCGACCACTTCCTGGCCGGTCGCGCTGGTGATGCGGGCGTGGTCGGTCGCGGGCAGTGCGGCCGAGCCGGACACCAGCAGCCGCGCCCGGCCGACGGCGGCGGCCAGCGTCAGGTCGGCCTCGCAGTCGGCGGCGAGTCGGTGGTACATCGTCGGGACGCCGAAGACCATCGTCGCGCCGTCGTCGAGTGCCGCGGCCAGCGCGTGGGTGTCGAAACGGCCCAGGTGCCACACGGCGCCGCCGCGGCGCAGTGGGCCGAGGACGCCCAGGATCAGGCCGTGGACGTGGAACAGCGGCAGCGCGTGCGCGACGGTGTCGGCCGCGGTCCACTCCCACGCGTCGGCCAGCGCGTCGAGGTTGGTGGCGATCGCGCGGTGCGGCAGCAGGACGCCCTTCGGCGGGCCAGTGGTGCCGGAGGTGTAGACGATGAACGCGGGTGACTCTGGGTCGGCGGCAGCGGGCAACGGCCCGTCCAGCCGTTCCGTCAGGTCGACCACCAGGTCCGGCCTCGGCCCGCCGATCATCACGTCCGGCGCGCTGTCGCCCAGGATGTGCGCCAGTTCCCGCTCGCCGATCTTTGGGTTGATCGGCACCACGGCGGCACCCGCGACCAGCGCGCCGACGACGGCGACGCAGGTCTGCGGGGTCGGGTCGGCCCACACGGCGACGCGGCGGGCGGTGCCGAGCCGGGCGGCCACGGCCTTCGCGGTCGCGGCGAGGTCGGCGTGGGTCAGGACGGCGCTCCCGAACCGGACGGCTTCCCGCTCGTCCGGCGCGGCCAGGGTGGGCAGCAGCACCCGGCCAACCCTAGTAGTGCGACGCGGGCGGCGGCAGTTGCGGCGATCACGTGCGCAAGCGTTTGCGACCGTGCCATGCGAGCCTCGTCACGACCCTCGTACCCTTGACAACCGTGCTGGTACTCGCTGTGGACACCGCCACGCCCGCGGTCACCGCGGGCGTCGTCGAACTGACCGACGGAAACGCCCGCGTGCTCGCCGAGTGCGTGACCGTCGACGCCAAAGCCCATGGGGAACTGCTGACCCCACACCTGCGCGACGCGCTCGACGCCGCGGGCCGCACCCTCGCCGAGGTCGACGCGCTGGTCTGCGGGGTCGGCCCCGGCCCGTTCACCGGGCTGCGCGCGGGCATGGTCACCGCCGCCGCGCTCGGCCACAGCCTCGACCGGCCGGTCTACCCGGTCTGCTCGCTCGACGCGATCGCCGCCGACGTGCCCGGCGAGCGCCTGCTGGTGGTCACCGACGCGCGCCGCCGCGAGGTCTACTGGGCCGCCTACGACGGCACCCGCCTGACCGAGCCCGACGTGGCCACACCCGCCGACGTCGCCGCGCTCGTCGCCGAACTGGGTGTCACGCGGGTCGCGGGCTACGGGGCGAAGCTCTACGACTTCGGCCTGCCCATCGTCGGCCCGGAGCACCCGAGCCCGGCAGGCCTGGTCGCCGCCGCCGACCTCGACGGCGCGCCCGGTCCGCTCACCCCGCTCTACCTGCGCAGGCCCGACGCGGTCGAGCCGGGCGCACGCAAGCGGGTGAGCGCGAGATGACCGTGCGCGTGGCGCCGCTGCGGCACGCCGACGTGCCGAGGTGCGCGGAACTGGAGAAGATCCTCTTCCCCAACGAGGACCCGTGGAGCGAGTCGGCGTTCGTGTCCGAACTCGACTGGGGCCACTTCTACGTCGGCGCCTACGTCGGTGACCAGCTCATCGGCTACGCGGGCCTGTCCGTTGCCGGTGCGCCGGGGGACATGGAGGCCAGCGTGCACAACATCGCCGTCGACCCGGCGTGGCAGCGCCAGGGTGTCGGCCGGGTGCTGCTGCGCGCCCTGCTGTCCAGGGTCGACCAGGAGAACGCCGCCGTGTTCCTCGAGGTGCGCACCGACAACGCGTCGGCGATCGCGCTCTACGAGGCGCACGGCTTCACCACCGTCGGCCTGCGCCGCCGCTATTACCAGCCCTCGGGCGCGGACGCCTTCACCATGGTCCGGCCCGAGCGCGCCAGCCTGGAGACCACGTGACGATCATCCTGGGAATCGAGAGCTCCTGCGACGAGACCGGCGTCGGCATCGTCCGCCTGCGGGCGGACGGCTCCGTCGAACTACTCGCCGACGAGGTCGCCTCCAGCGTCGAGCAGCATGTCCGCTTCGGCGGTGTGGTGCCCGAGATCGCCAGCCGGGCGCACCTGGAGGCCATGGTCCCCACCATGCGCAGGGCGTTCGACAGCGCCGGCCTCGCACTGTCCGATGTGGACGCCATCACGGTCACCTGCGGCCCCGGCCTGTCCGGCGCGCTGCTGGTCGGGGTGTCGGCGGCCAAGGCGTACGCGATGTCCCTCGACGTCCCGCTCTACGGCGCCAACCACCTCGCGGGCCACGTCGCGGCGGACACTTTGGACCACGGGCCGCTGCCGTCGCCGTGCCTGGCGCTGCTGGTGTCCGGCGGCCACAGCCAGCTGCTCCGGGTGGACGACCTGTCGGGCAAGATCACCGAGATCGGCTCCACCATCGACGACGCGGCGGGTGAGGCCTACGACAAGGTCGCGCGCGTCATCGGCCTGCCGTACCCGGGTGGCCCGCCGATCGACAAGGCAGCCCAGCGCGGCAACCCGAAGGCCATCGCCTTCCCGCGCGGCCTCACCGGCCCCCGCGACGCCAAGTACGACTTCTCGTTCTCGGGCCTCAAGACCGCCGTCGCCCGCTGGGTCGAGGCCCAGGAACGCGACGGCGCGGACATCCCGGTCGACGACGTGTGCGCGTCGTTCCAGGAGGCGGTCGCGGACGTGCTGACGATGAAGGCCGTGCGCGCCGCCACCGAACTGGGCATCGGCACCATGGTCATCTCCGGCGGCGTCGCGGCCAACTCCCGCCTTAAGGTCCTCGCCGCCGAACGCTGCGCCGCCGCGGGCATCGAACTGCGTGTGCCCCGCCCCCGGCTGTGCACGGACAACGGCGCGATGATGGCCGCACTGGGCGCCCATCTGGTCGCCGCGGGCGTCAAACCGTCCTCTTTGGACCTCTCGGCGAACCCGGCGCTGCCGGTGTCGACGGTGTCGGTCTAGAACTCGCGCCGCATGCAGACCCGGTCGGCCGGGTCGAGGCCGATGTTCGCCTCGCGCTCGACGAGCGGGGCCAGCGCGGGCGTCGCCTCGATGACCCGGAACCCGATCCGGGCGTAGTAGGGCGCGTTCCACGGCAGGTGGCGGTAGGTGGTCAGCGTGAGGGCCTCAAGGCCGTTCTCGCGCGCCCACAGCTCGACGTGGTCGATCAGCCGCTGCCCGATCCGCTGCCCCCGGAACCGCTGGTCCACGCTGACCTGCGCGATGTGCGCGCACCCGCCGACGGAGTCGGCGAGCAGGTACCCCTTGACGACGTCGTCCTCGGCCACCCAGCACCGGCCCAGGTAGGTCTGCAAGGCCTCCAGCGGCGGCGGGGGCATGTCGGCGATGAAGTCCAGCCCGTAAGCGCGGAACGGGCCACCCGCGTCCACCTCGATGTCCTGGAGTCGAGGAAAGTCCGCGGGCAGCCCGTTCCGAATGATCACGCGCCGAACCTACTCGGCGACGGCCTTCTCTCGCCTCCGACTTACGAACGTTGACCCACACCACAGGCGGGGCGCGTTGCGGGGTTAGCAGTCGCGTGGGTAGAGTGCCAACTGTACGGCACCAGTACCGCCCCGGCCCCCGCGACGGCGGGGTGGCAGGAGCCGTTCCATCTAGGTACCTGCCAACGCTTTCGACGGCCCGTGGAGGTCACAGCGGTGAGCGTCAACATCAAGCCGCTCGAGGACAAGATTGTCGTCCAGGCGAGCGAGGCCGAGGCCACGACCGCTTCTGGTCTGGTCATCCCGGACACCGCCAAGGAGAAGCCCCAGGAGGGCAAGGTCCTGGCTGTGGGTCCGGGTCGGATCGACGACAAGGGCAACCGCGTCCCCGTGGACGTGGCGGTCGGTGACGTCGTCATCTACTCCAAGTACGGCGGCACTGAGGTCAAGTACAACGGCGAGGAGTACCTCATCCTCTCCGCTCGCGACGTGCTGGCTGTCGTCAACTAGACAACCCAGCTGACCAGCTGAACGCCCCGGCGGCCCCTGCGGGGGCCAACCCGGGGCGTTCGGCTATAGAGAGGGAGCAATGCCCAAGCAGATCAGTTTCGACGAGGACGCTCGTCGGGCCCTTGAGCGCGGGGTGAACAAGCTCGCCGACGCCGTCAAGGTCACCCTCGGCCCGCGTGGGCGCCACGTCGTGCTCGCCAAGAAGTTCGGTGGTCCGACCGTCACCAACGACGGTGTGACCATCGCCCGCGAGATCGAGCTCGAGGACTCCTTCGAGAACCTCGGCGCGCAGCTCGCGAAGAACGTCGCGACCAAGACCAACGATGTCGCCGGTGACGGCACCACGACCGCGACCGTGCTGGCCCAGGCGCTGGTGCGCGTCGGCCTGCGCAATGTCGCCGCCGGTGCCAACCCGACCAGCGTCGGCCGGGGCATCCAGGCCGCGTCCGACGCGGTCGTCGCCGCGCTGCTGGCCAAGGCCACGCCGGTCAAGGGCCGCGACAACATCGCCCAGGTCGGCACCGTCGCCTCGCGCGACGCGTCGATCGGCGCGCTGCTCGGTGAGGCCATCGAGAAGGTCGGCGAGGACGGTGTGATCACCGTGGAGGAGTCCTCCACGCTGGCCACCGAGCTCGTCATCACCGAGGGCGTGCAGTTCGACAAGGGCTTCGTCTCGGCCCACTTCGCCACCGACCCGGAGGCGCAGGAGGCCGTGCTGGAGGACACCTACGTCCTGCTGCACCGCGACAAGATCTCGGCGCTGGCCGACCTGCTCCCGATCCTGGAGAAGATCGCCGAGTCGGGCAAGTCGGTCCTGATCGTCGCCGAGGACGTCGAGGGCGAGGCGCTGTCCACCCTGGTGGTCAACTCCATCCGCAAGACGATCAAGGCCGTCGCGGTCAAGGCGCCGTTCTTCGGCGACCGCCGCAAGGCGTTCCTTGACGACCTCGCCGTCGTCACCGGCGGCCAGGTCATCGCCGCCGAGGTCGGCCTCAAGCTGTCCGAGGCGACCCTGGACTCGCTGGGCACCGCCCGCCGCGTCGTGGTCTCCAAGGACGAGACCACCCTGGTCGAGGGTGGCGGCTCCAAGGCCGACATCGCCGGGCGCGCCGAGCAGCTGCGCAAGGAGATCGAGGCGACCGACTCCGACTGGGACCGCGAGAAGCTGCAGGAGCGGCTGGCGAAGCTGTCCGGCGGCGTCGCGGTGATCAAGGTCGGCGCGCCGACCGAGACCGAGCTGTCGGAGCGCAAGCACCGCATCGAGGACGCGGTCGCGGCCACCAAGGCGGCTGTCGAAGAGGGCATCGTCCCCGGCGGCGGTTCGGCGCTGGTCCACGTCGCCAAGGAGCTCGAGGGCAACCTCGGCCTCACCGGCGACGAGGCCACCGGTGTGGCGATCCTGCGCGAGGCGCTGTCCGCGCCGCTGTTCTGGATCGCAGCGAACGGCGGCCAGGAAGGCGCGGTCGTCGTCAACAAGGTCCGCGAGCTGCCTTGGGGCCACGGCTTCAACGCCGCGAAGCTCACCTACGGCGACCTGCTCGCCGACGGTGTCGTCGACCCGGTCAAGGTCACCCGTTCCGCGGTGGCCAACGCCGTCTCGATCGCCCGGATGATCCTGACCACCGAGAGCGCGGTGGTCGAGAAGAAGGCGGACGCGTCCGACGCCGGTCAGGGCCACGGCCATGGCCACGGGCACGGCCACTGACCTGAACAACCCGAAGGGCCCGTTCGCGACCGGCACGTCGCGCACGGGCCCTTTCGGCGTTCGTCTACTTGGCGACGGCGAGGGTTCGTTTCTCGGACTTGATGATGGTCTCGCGCTCGGACTCGGAGAGGCCGCCCCAGATCCCGTAGGGCTCGTGGACGGCAAGCGCGTGTGTTCGGCACAGCGACAGGACCGGGCATGCCTGGCAGATCGCCTTGGCCTTGGACTCGCGGCGTGCGCGGGCGGGACCGCGTTCTCCGTCCGGGTGGAAGAAGAACGCACTGTCCATGCCTCTGCATGAACCGTCGAGTTGCCAGTCCCACACATCGGCGTTCGGACCGGGGAGCCTGCGAGTGTCCGCCATGATGGCCGCCTCCATGTCTACTGCGGGTGGGTCTCTCGGGTGGTCGAGGTGAATGAAGGTCAATACTCCATTCGGTGCAGCGGCTTACACGCTAGAACCGCGCCAATACTTGTTCAAGGGTGATCGACTCATTCGTACCGCGATTCAGCCGATCGGCATCACCCAGTCGACGCAGCGTGGTCATGCATCCAGTTGCCGGACACTCGGTGTCACCCGACGATGGTGATGTGGTGACCAGATCCGACTCGGCCATACCCGGCGGCCCCACTCAGGGTGCGCCGGTCAACGCCGACCCTGTTGGCGAGGACGCCGCGGCGGAGACCGACGAGTCGGGCGAACCGACCCTTCCCGTCGCCGCCGTGGCCCGCAGGCTCGGCATCGCGCCCGCGACGCTGCGTACGTGGGACCGCCGCTACGGCGTCGGGCCGAGCGGCCACACCACCGGGCGGCACCGCCGCTACGCCCCGTCCGACATCGCCCGCCTGGAGCTGATGCAGCGCGCGCTGCTCAAGGGCGCCGCTCCGGCCGAGGCCGCCGACTACGCGCTGCGGGTGTCCAGCGGGCAGCAGGCCGATCGGGTCGAGCCCGCCGCCGAGCCGGAGGTCGACTGGGTCTCGACGATCTCGCCGGACCGGCCGGACGCCGGTGGGCTGGGCCGGGCCGCCCTGGCGATGGACGAGGAGGCCGTGCAGCGCATGATCGCCGACGCGGTCGAGGCGCACGGCGTCATCGTCACCTGGGACTCGATGGTCCGCCCGGTGCTGGCCGCGGTGGCGAACCGCTGGGTGCACGCGGGCGACTGCGTCGAGATCGAGCACCTGCTCGACGAGTGTGTGCTGGCCGCGATGATCCGGGCGACCCCGCTGGTGCCCAACCCGCGCAACGCGCGACCCATCCTGCTGTCGTGCGCGCCGGGCGAACGGCACTCGCTGCCCCTCTACGTCCTGCGGGCCGCGCTCGCCCGTCGTTCCCTGAGCACCCGGATGCTCGGCGCCGCCCTGCCCGCCGCCGCGCTGGCCGCCGCCGTCCGCCGCACCGCGCCCGCCGCGGTCGCGCTGTGGGCCCAGGTCGCGGCCAACGGCGACGGTGCCGTGCTCGACCAGATCCCGCGCACCCGTCAGCACACGCGGGTGTTCGCGTGCGGGCCCGGCTGGTTCGACACGGACATGCCCGGCCGGGCCGAGCACCTCGACGAGCTGACCGACGCGGTCGACCGGATCGAGGCGGTTGTGCTGGGTGAGGTTGACTCCACCAGGTGAGTGACCACGATCGTGCGGACGGCTGGAGCGCCGCTTTTGGCCCGACACCCGATCGCGTGGCCGGTTCCGCGCCCCGGGATCCGTTCGGCCGGTGGCTGGCGGCGGTCGCTCTGGGTGGTCGCGGCCAGTACGCCGCGGCGGCCGCCCACCTGGGGTTATTGATCTCCGGACGCGATCCGGTGATCGCCGCGCTGGCCGCGGCGACGCGCGCGTCGCATCTGCGCCAGGTTGGCGGCCACGCCATCGCGCGCCCCTTCGACGCGGCCGGGCTGCTGCGGCTGGCCGCGGCCGGACTGATCGGCCCCGGCGGCGTCGACGGTGATCATCCCGACGTCGCAGGGCAGCCGGGTGCCGATGCCGCGGCCGCCCGGTCGGACGTCCTGCTCGGCCTGGCCGCCGACGCGCTCGGCCAAGGCCGCACCGCTGAGGCGCGCAGGCTGTTCGGAATCGAATCCGCCTCGGTGAACGCCGGGTGGCGGGCGGAGGTCCGACGGGGGTGGGTGGCGGCCGAGATCGAGCTGGGCGCGGGCATGGTGGACGCCGCGGTCGCCCCGGCGGAGGCCGCCGCGGCCGCCGCGGCGGGGTCGGGCTCGACCAGGCACCAGGTCAAGTCGGGCCTCGTGCTCGGGGTGGCGCTGGCGGCGGTCGGGGAGCGTCCCAGGGCCCGGGACCTGATCTTCGGCGCGCACGCCGACGCCACCCGGCTCGGCCTGTGGCCGCTCGTCTGGCCGTGTGCCCTCGTGCTCGCCGATATCGATCCAGACGACGCCGACGCGCACCGCCGGAACGCGGCCCGCGCCCTGCACGGTGTGTTACGACACAGCGACCCCGTCGCCCGCGCCGCCGCCGCGGCCTCGCCATGGGTCCCGACCTGGCAGTTTTGAAGCTCGTCCGTTCAGGTGAAAGCACTGAGACGGTCATCCGGCGGATTTGTTGACAGATTTACCACCGGATCGGGTCAAGGTTCGGTGCAAAGCGTCCGATAGGGGAAGTGGAACGTCACTCGGCTGCAGGAAGGAGTCCCCGTGACGACGGTCTTGATCTGCGATGACCGCCGCAGTGTGCGAGAGGGCTTGACGCGTGTCATGTCCGCTGTGCCAGGGGTCAGTCGCATCGACTGCGTAGCGCACGGTGACGAGCTGCTCGCCCGCTTCTCCCGGCAGCCGGTGGACGTAGTCCTCGTCGGCACCCAGCGCGCCGTCCCCACCGGTGTGGAAGCCACGCGTCGGCTCGTCTCCGCGAACCCGCAGGCGAATGTCATCGTCTTCGGTGCCCCTGACGACGCGGGCAGTATCGCCGCGGCGATCGCGGGCGGTGCCCGCGGATACCTCAGGTGGGACGCCTCGCGCCCCGAGCTTGTGGCCGCCCTCGCCCACACGCTCGCGAGCACCTCGGTGCCCGCACCCCGCCAGCCGTCCGACCCGGGCGTGCAGCTGACCGACCGCGAACTGCAGGTTCTGCGCGGGATGAGTCAGGGCAAGAGCAACGGCCAGATCGGCCGCGTGCTGTACCTGTCGGAAGACACGGTGAAGACCCACGCCCGGCGCTTGTTCCGCAAGCTCGGCGTGCGTGACCGCGCTCAGGCGGTCGCCCACGGGTTCCGGCGCGGCCTGGTCTCCTAGGAGCCAAACCAGCGTCGGCGGCGAGCCGTGCGTGCCCGTAGC
>DATLIA010000184.1:0-2871 GCA_035540215.1 Actinokineospora sp.
AACCAGAGCAGGTCATGCGGCTGCTCGACCGAGGCCGGGTCCGCCCCGCCGTCGGCGAGCCGCAGCGCCAGCTGCCGATTCGGCGCCTCGGCGTTCGCGTCGGGTATCGGCGGCTGGTCCCACGCGTCCGGCGGGCGGGTCGGGAAGAAGCCCGCGGCAACGCGCCACTCGCGCAGCTTCGGTGCCTGCCACGGCTCGCACGCGTCGAAGCATTCGCGCAGCGGCTGGTCGGCGTCGACATCGCCGACGGTCCGGGCGATCGCGTCGAAGATCACCACACCGTAGTTGCGGGCCAACCCGACCCGCTGGGCGACGTAGTTCTCGGTGTTCGCGGTGAGTGCCCGGCCCGGTCGCAGCGGCTTGATCAGATCCTGGACGTAGCGACCTGGCCTGGCCGGGTGGCTGTACAGACCGTCGCGGCGGCGCGACGCCGCGGCCACCTGCTGCGCGTCGAGGCAGCCCGCCGCGGCCACCAGTTCGGCGCGGTGCCGGGCCGCCGCCACCGCGAGGCCGCTACACCCCGTTCCGGCGCATCCGGTTCGTCCCGATCGAGGGCCTGCCGGGATCGGCCGTGGTCGTCGCCTGGCGGCGCGGACCGCGTACCGGGCTGGTCGACCGGTTCATCCGCACGGCGATCGAGGTCAGGGACCGCGAGTCGGAGATCATCGCCGCGATAGAGCGGCCGTTCGACGCCGCCAGTGGCAAACACCTCGGCTAGGCGTACTCAGCATCGGACATCCGATGTATCGCCCGGTCGGCGTCTTCACTCTCACGACACCGAAAGCACTTTGACCGCAGGGGCAACGATGATGCCCCTGCGACGCTGTTGACGACTGGGTGTCTGGACCCGTAATTTGCAGAAACATATGAGGTCTAGACCAAAGTTCGCCAGTTTGCCAACAAGCCCGGAGGACGTAGTCTCATGTCAGCCAAGTCGATCGACCCGCGCACTTCGCGCAGAGGTGCGCGGCGATTAGCCGCCGTCGGACTCAGCGTGATCGCGGCCGCGGGGGGCGCCGTCGTGGCCGTCCCGGCCGCCGACGCCGCGACTCCCACACCGGTCATCGCCGTCAACGCCACGGACACGCCCGCGCAGATCCTGGACAAGGCGGCCCGGCTCACGCCGTCGGATCGCCAATTGGCCTGGCAGCGCGAGGAGCTGACCGGTTTCGTCCACTTCGGACCGAACACGTTCACCGGAAAGGAGTGGGGTTCCGGCCTCGAGGACCCGAACGTGGTCAACCCGACCAATCTGGACACCGACCAGTGGGCGGCCACCTTCAAGGACGCGGGCTTCAAGAAGATCATCTTCACGGCCAAGCACCACGAAGGCATGTTGATGTTCCGATCCGCCTACTCCAGCTACGGGGTGGCATCGAGCACCTGGATGGGCGGCCAAGGCGATGTCCTGGCATCGCTCACCGCCTCCGCGCGCAAGTACGGCCTCAAGGTGGGCGTGTACCTGTCGCCCGCGGACGGCCACGAATACGAGACCAGGTCCACCACCGGAAGGTTCGGCAACGGCAGCACCCCGCAACCTGCTCGGATCCCGACCACCGGGACCGGCAACGGCACGGTTTTCGACTTCCCCGCGGTCGATGACTACAACCGCTACTACATGAACACCCTGTACGAGGTGCTCACCAAGTACGGCAGGCTCGACGAGATGTGGTTCGACGGGGCCAACCCTTGGCCCAACGCGATACAGAAGTACAACTTCGACGACTGGATGAAACTGGTCCGCACGCTGCAGCCCACCGCGGCGATCTTCCAGGACGGCGGACCGGACGTTCGCTGGTCCGGCAACGAGGAAGGCCTGACCACCCGGGCAAGCGAGTGGTCCACCCTCCCGTACAACATCGACCACGCGGGCCGTCCCGCCGATCCGGCGACCGCGGCCGACACCGTACTTCGTGTCCCCGGCTACAACACCGCCGAGGAACTCGGCACCGACGCAGTGCTCTCACAGCAGACCAATGGCGTCTCCAGCTGGAAGGTGCTCCGCTGGCAGCCCGCCGAGTGCGACGGGCGCCTGCAGGCGCCCAGTTGGTTCTGGGACTCGGGTGCCACGCCTGTCTCGTTGGCGACGCTGCAGAACATGTACTACAACTCTGTCGGCAAGAACTGCCAGTTCCTGCTCAATATCGCACCGGACAACACCGGGCGCGTCCCGGCCGCCGCAGTGGCCAGGATGCAGGAGTTCGGCGGTTGGATCAGATCCGTTCAGGAGAACGTCGCCGGGGTGGCCACCGCGAGCAACGACACCGGTACCTCCAACACGTCCGGAAACATCCCTGCCAACGTGCTGGACGGCAACGACAGCACCGCGTGGCAGCCCACCGGCACAACCGGCAACCTCGTTGTCGACTTCGGTTCGGACAAGTATTTCAACGTGATCAACTTGCAAGAGAACATCCAGGTCGGCCAGCGCGTCGCGAACTTCGCGGTGGACGCGTGGGATGGCGCGAGCTGGAAGCAAGTCAGCAGCGCCACGACAATTGGCTACCGCCGCCTGCTGAAGCTGTCCACCCCGGTCAAGGCGAGCAAGATCCGGCTGAGGATCACCGCGTCGCGGTCACTTCCTCCGGCTATCGCCGGCATGACGATCCACTATGACGGGCCCCGGGCGAATATCGCGCTGGGCATGCCCGCGACCCAGTCCAGCACGCTCGCCGGTTCCGGCGCGGCGGCGAGTCGAGCGGTCGACGGGAACACCAACGGCTCCTACACCGCCGGTTCGGTGACCCACACCGCCGACGCACCACTGGACACAAACCCTTGGTGGCAGGTCGACCTCGGATCATCACAGGCCGTCGGCACCATCAAGTTGTTCAACCGCACCGATTGCTGCGCCGACCGGCTTCGCCAGTT
>DATLIA010000185.1:0-14888 GCA_035540215.1 Actinokineospora sp.
GCGATCAACTCTCCCGGCCCACCGGCGGGGGCACTGTCTTTCATCAGGACTCGACGTCCAGGAAACCCGAGTGCTCACCCACCGGCCGGCTACCACCAGGAGTGTGCCGGATGGCTCACTCCCAGAACTGATTAGGAAACCTGCCCGCCCACGGCCGGGCAGGCGAAATGAGCCTGGTACATCAACCAGGACAACGGCAACCGACCCGCACCTCAAACTGCGTTTTCTTGCTTAATCCAGTGCGATTTGTTGCAGATTCAAACATAACTGTGCTTGACCTCACGCTCCGCTGTTGTCTACGGTAAGCCGCCGCCTCCCACGAGTGGGCGGCACCACCCAAATGGTTGACGGTTGATCCAATCAGGTGAGCCGCCGATAAACCATACTCATTGGTCTCAGGCTGGTGCAGCATGGCGGATTTGTCACCCCACCTCGTGGGCCGAGACGCGGTTCGTCCTGACCACCGTCTCGGCGTCATCGACACCCACATCCACCTCTGGGACCGGCGCAGACACGAGTACCCGTGGCTGAACCGGTGGTCCCACCTGGGCACCAGGGTCGACGCCACCGTGCTCGGGCAGGCCGTGGCCGGGCTCGCGGGCGCCGTCTTCGTCGAGGCCGGGGTCTCCCCTGACGACGCGGCCGCCGAACTGCGCTGGCTCGCCGATCAGGCCACCCTGTGCGACTTCCCCGTACGCGTCGTCGCCCGCCAGCTGCTGGGCGACCCATGCTGGTGGATGAACCGCCCGGGTGCGGACCTGGTCGCGGGCGTCCGTCAGGTCATGCACCTCGCCCACTCGGGTGAGATCGCGAGCCGCGACTTCGTCGCCGACGCGCGCGAGGTGGGCGAGGCCGGTCGCGTCGTCGACCTCACCGTCCGAGCCGAGCAGCTCGACGAGGTCGCCCACCTGTGCGGACAGGCGCCGGAGACCTGGTTCGTCCTCGACCACCTCGGCAGGCCCGAACCAGGAGCCGAGGGGTTCGACAGCTGGGCCGCCGCCCTCGTCGGCGTCGCCGCCCATCCCAACGTCGTGTGCAAGCTGTCGACCTGCGCCCTTCGGTCCGATGACCTGGGCGGATCGGACGTCGCCGCGCGGTACCTGGCGCGGGCGCTCGACGTCTTCGGCGCCGACCGCTGCGTGTTCGGCACCGACTGGCCGGTGCTTACCCACGCCACCTCGTACGAATCGTGGCTCGACCTAGTGCTGTCCGTCCTTGATGACGCGAGCCTGGCCGAACGCCACGCGGTCCTGGCGGGCAACGCCCGCCGGATCTACGGATTCCCTGTGCACTCCGCGCGCACGAACCGCGTCCACCTGGTCGGTGGCGCGCCGTGAGGTTCGTCCACGTGGGAGCCGCGGGCTTCGAACGCCCGGTCGCGGTGGCCGCCGACGGCCGGGCGTTCGATCTGCGTCCGCTCACCTCGGCCATCGATGGCGAATTCCTCGCCGACGACGGGATCGCGCTGGCCCGTGCCGCGGTCACCCGCGGGTTCCTGCCGGAGATCCGCGTCGGCGGCCAACGGGTCGGCGCGCCCGTCCTGCCGGGCAAGGTCGTGCGGGTCGGGCTGGACAGCCACGGACCCGCGGGCGAGCCCGCGCGCATCCCGGCCGTGTTCCTCAAGGCACCGAACACGGTCGTCGGGCCGGAGGACGAGATCTCGCTGCCACGCGGGTCCGTGCGGACCGAGCACGAGGTCGAGCTGGCCGTGGTGGTCGGCGCGCACGCGCGTCGCCTCCCCTCCATCGACGCCGCGAAGCAGGCGATCGCGGGTTACACGATCAGCCATGACGTCGCCGTGCGGGAGTCCCTGCCGGAGTGCTCGGCGACGTGGGACCCCGGCAAGTCCGGTGAGACGGTCAACCCGCTGGGGCCGTGGCTGGTGCCCGCCGACGAGATCGACCCGGCCGCGCTGGAGCTGTGGCTCACAGTCAACGGTGAGCGGCGCCAACGCGGCTCGACCGCGGGCACGGCCTTCGACCCCGCGTACGTGGTGTGGCACCTGAGCCAGTACCTGACCCTCGAACCAGGCGACGTGATCACCACCAGCCCCCTCGCCGGACTCGACCCCGCGCTCCCGGACCGGCGGTCGCTGCGGGCGGGGGACGTGGTCGAGATCGGCATCAGGGGACTCGGCTCCCAGCGGCAGCGAATGTGCCACGCGTGATGGCCCGCCCACCTCAGCTACGAAAGGACCGCAGATGACACGCGGACGTACCGGACTCTGGCTCATCGGAGCCCGCGGGTCGGTGGCCACCACCGCGATGAGCGGGCTGTTCGCGCTGCGCGCCGGGCTGGCCGCGCCGACCGGCCTGGTCACGCACCGACCGGAGTTCGCCGATGTCGACCTGCCCGGCTGGGACGAGATCGTCGTCGGCGGGCACGACATCGCGACGACCCCGGTGGAGAAGCGCGCCGAGCAGCTCGCGGGCGGCGGCGTGCTGCCGCCGCACCTGGTCGACGCGCTGCGTCCCGCGCTGCGGGCGGTCGAGGCCGAGATCCGCGAGGGCTACCGGGCGGGCGCACCGGGCTCGCAGGCCGACGCCGCGCGGCGCCTCGCCGACGACATCACCTCGTTCCGTGAGCGCAACGAGCTTGAGCGGGTGGTCGTGGTCAACGTGTCATCCACGGAACCGCCGTGCGACTTCGCGCCAGAGCACACGAACCTCGCGGACCTGGAGGCGGCGCTGGCCGACCCGGACCGCGCGGTGCTGCCGCCGAGTTCGCTCATGGCCTACGCCGCGCTGCTCGCGGGCTGTCCCTTCGTCGACTTCACCCCGTCCACCGGGATCACCCTGCCCGCGCTGACCGAGCTCGCCGACCGCGAGCGGCTGCCCTACGGCGGCCGCGACGGCAAGACCGGCGAGACGCTCCTGCGCACTGTCCTCGCGCCGATGTTCACCAGCCGTGGACTGAACGTGCTGTCCTGGGCGGGCACGAACATCCTCGGCGGCGGCGACGGCGCCACCCTGAGCGACCCGGACGCGGCCCGCGGCAAGCTGGAGACCAAGGGCCGCGGCCTGGCCGCGCTGCTCGGCCACGACGTCAACGCGCCACTGCACATCGACAACGTCCCCGACCTCGGCGAGTGGAAGACCGCGTGGGACCACGTGCATTTCGAGGGCTTCCTCGGCGCGCGCATGACCCTGCAGTTCACCTGGAACGGCCTGGACTCCTCGCTGGCCGCGCCGCTGGTGCTCGACCTGGCCCGGCTCGCCTCCGCCGCCCACGCGGCCGGACAGACCGGCGCGCTCGGCGCGTTGGCGTTCTTCTTCAAGGACCCGCTCGGCTCCGACGAACACCGCCTCGCCGAGCAGTTCCGCGAACTCGTCGCATGGGCGCGGGGACTCTGATGGCCGCTCTGAACCCGCGCGCCATGATCGAGCTGGTCCGGGCCCCGGCCGCGCTGACCGTGCTCGGCGACACGATCGCGGGCGCGGCCGCCGCGGGCGTCCCCCTGCGCGGCAGGCGGATGCTGCTGCCCCTGGCGTCGGTGGCGCTGTACTGGGCGGGCATGGCGCTCAACGACTGGGCCGACCGCGCGGTGGACAGCAAGGAGCGGCCGGAGCGGCCGATCCCGTCGGGCCGGGTCGAACCCGACACCGCGCTGGGGACCGCGATCTGCCTGACCGCGGCCGGAATCGGGATCGCCGCCGCCGCGGGCGGGCTCGACGCCGTCGCGGTCGCCGTCCCGCTCGCCGCGTCGGTGTGGGCCTACGACACGGTGCTCAAGGACGGGCCGGGCGCGCTGCCCGCGATGGCGGCCTGCCGCGGCCTGGACGTGCTGCTCGGCGCCGGTCTCGGCAACGCCAAGCGCGCACTCCCCGCCGCCGCGACCATGGCCGTGCACACACTGAGCGTGACAGCGCTATCGCGTGGCGAGGTCCACGGCGGTGACGCGGAGACGGCCGCGGTGGCGTTGGGCGGCACCGCGCTCAGCGCGGTCGGTGCTCTCGTCGGTCGCGCGGCGTCCTGGCGGCACCGCGTCGCGGGGGTCGCCGCCGCCGCGGCCTACGCGGGTTTCGTCGGCCGTGCCCAGGCCGACGCCGTCACCCAGCCCGACGCGGGCAAGATCCGCTCCGCGACGAAGGCGGGGGTGCACGGCATGGTCCTGCTGCAGTCTGCCCTCACCGCCCGGCGCAGGCTGCCCGCCGCGATCGGCGTGGCCGCCGCCCTGCCCATCGCACGCGCACTCGGCCGGAAGGTGAGCCCGACATGACCTACGCACTCGGCTATGGCACCAACGGCTTCGCCAACCACCGCATCGAGGACGCCATCGCGGTGATCGCCGACCTCGGCTACACCGGGATCGCGCTCACCCTCGACCACGACCACCTCGACCCGTTCGCCGCCGACATCGCCGCCCGCACCTGGAAGCTCGGCGCCGAACTCGACCGGCGCGGCTTGAAGGTCGTGGTGGAGACCGGCGCCCGCTACCTGCTCGACCCCAACCGCAAACACCACCCCACCCTCGTCAGCGAGGACCAGGAGCGGCGGATCGACTTCCTGGTGCGGGCCGCCCGGATCGCCACGGACCTGGGCGCGGACTGCGTGTCGTTCTGGTCGGGGATCGGCCCGGCGCAGACCTGGCCCCGGCTGCGCGACGGCGTCGCCGAACTGCTCGACCGGACCGACAATGTCCTCTTCGGACTCGAACCGGAGCCGGGCATGCTCGTGGAGACCCTCGACGACGCGCTGCGGCTGCGCGAGGAACTGGGTCGGCCGGACCGGCTGCGGATCACCCTCGACGTCGGGCACTGCGTCGCGGTCGAGCCACTCGACGCGGCCGAGTGCGTCCGCCGGGCGGGCGACCTGCTCGTCAACGTCCAACTGGACGACATGCTCCCGGGCGTCCACGAACATCTGGAGTTCGGCGACGGCGCCCTCGACCTGCCCGCCACCCTCGCCGCGCTCGACGAGATCGGCTACACCGGGCTGGCCGCGGTCGAGCTGCCCCGGCACAGCCACGCCGCCCCCGACGTCGCCCGCCGGGCGTTCATCGCGCTGACGGCGGCCCGCACGCCCCATCCGTGGCTGGACGACGCCGAACGCGCGGTGCGGGAGACCCCGGCCGCGATCAGGACCCTGTTCCCGGCGGTCAGTCGCAACCTGCGTGACGCCACGCGCGACGACGAGGCGCGGGTCCGGCTGATCGCCGCGCTGGCCGACAGCGTCACCAACTCGGCGACCGGCTCTGCCACAGATCTCGGCACCGAGGTGCGCGCGCTCTACGACTACGGCGACAGCGCCGAGCGCCGCGCGGTGCTGCGCGGTCTGGACCGGGTCGGCTGGCGGATCCAGGAGGTAGGTGCCGCCATCGTCAAGGATGCCTTGCGCACCAACGACACCACGCTGGTCGCCGCGGCGCTCGGCGGGTTCGCCGACACCCATCTCGATCAGCACTCCTGGCGGCACGGGGTGTTGAAGTGCCTGTTCACCGGTGTGCCGCTGGCGGAGGTGGCCGGGCTCGACCGGCGGACCGACGACGAACTGATCCGGATGGTGCGCGCGTTCGCCGACGAACGCGACGCGGCGGGCCGCGAGGTGCCCGCCGACGCCGTCGACCTGCTGAGGAGCCAAGTCTGATGCGCATCTTCGACCCGCACATCCACATGACCTCCCGCACCACCGACGACTACGAGGCGATGTACGCCGCCGGGGTGCGCGCGCTGGTGGAGCCCGCGTTCTGGCTGGGCCAGCCGCGGACGAACGTGGGTTCGTTCACCGACTACTTCGACGGGCTGATCGGCTGGGAGCGGCACCGGGCCGGGCTGTTCGGCATCCGGCACCACTGCACGATCGCGCTGAACCCCAAGGAGGCCAACGACCCGCGCTGCGTGCCGGTGCTCGACGTGCTTCCGCGCTACCTGGCCAAGGACGGCGTGGTCGCCGTCGGCGAGATCGGCTTCGACTCGATGACGCCGGAGGAGGACTACGCCTTCGCCCGCCAGCTTGAGCTCGCCGTCGAGTTCGGTCTGCCCGCGATGGTCCACACCCCGCACCGGGACAAGGCGGCGGGCACCGCGCGGACCCTGGACATGGTGCGCGAGTCCGGCCTGGGCACCGAGCGGGTCGTCGTCGACCACCTGAACGAGACCACCGTGCGCGCGGTCGCCGATTCGGGTGCCTGGATGGGTTTCTCCATCTACCCGGACACCAAGATGGACGAGCAGCGCATGGTCGCCATCCTGCGCGAGTACGGCACCGAGCGGATGCTGGTCAACTCCGCCGCAGACTGGGGCCGCTCCGACCCGCTCAAGACCCTCAAGACCGGTCTGGCCATGCTGGAGGCGGGCTTCACCGAGTCCGATGTGGACACTGTGTTGTGGCGCAACCCGGTGGAGTTCTTCGGCCAGAGTGGGCGCCTCATGCTCGATGAGCCGGTCGAGGCAGCCGAGACGTTCGAGGGCAACTCGGTGCTGCGCGGGACTCCCCGGTGAGCACCTGGCCGGTCGCCTACTGCACCAACGTCCACCCCGCGAACAACATCGCCGGACTGTTGGCGCAGCTCGACCGGCACGCCGTCCCCGTCCGGGAGCAGCTGGGCGTCGACGTTTTGCCGCTCGGCCTTTGGCTGCCCGCCCGCGTCGCCCACGGGCTGGCAGGCGACCCGACCCGGCTCGGCACCCTGCGGCGGGAACTCGACGTGCGCGGGCTGAGTGTGAGCACCCTCAACGCCTTCCCGTACGGCGGGTTCCACGACGACGTCGTCAAGCACGCGGTGTACTGGCCGGACTGGACCGACCCACGCCGGGTCGCGTACACAGTGGACAGTGCGGCCGTGCTCGCGGGCCTGCTGCCCGACGACGCCGAATACGGCAGCGTCTCCACCCTGCCGCTGGGGTGGCGGGAGCCGTGGTCCGCTCAGCACGACGAAGTCGCCGCAGCCGCGCTGACCAAGCTCACCGCACGGCTGCGGGCCCTCTCGATCGGCACCGGCAGGCCGATCCGGCTGGCCGTCGAGCCGGAGCCCGGCTGCGTGCTGGACACCGTCGCCGACGCGGTCGCCTGGCTGAGGAACCGCGTCGATCCCGACTATGTCGGCATCTGTCTGGACACCTGTCACCTCGCGGTGTCCTTCGCCGATCCGGTCGAGACCGTCGCCGCGATCCATCGCGCGGGCCTGTCGGTGGTCAAGGTGCAGGCGTCCGCCGCGCTGGAGGCCGCCGACCCGATAGCCGCCCAGGCCGCGCTCATAGATTTCGATGAGCCGCGCTACCTGCACCAGGTGCGCGAGAACAGTTCGTACGGCGTGCTCGCCGCCGACGACCTGCCGGAGGCGTTCGCCACCCTCCCCGGCGAACACCCGTGGCGGGTGCACTTCCATGTCCCGCTGCACATGGCGCCACCCGCGCCGCTGACGTCCACCACCGACGTACTGACCGCGGCACTGCGCGCGGTCGGGCCCGGCCCACACGTCGAGGTGGAGACCTACACCTGGCCTGTCCTCCCAGGTGCCGACCCGGCCGACCTCGCCACCGGGATCGCCGGGGAACTGCGCTGGGCGGCCGACAACATCCTGTCCCCGGAGCCGCTATGAAACCCTTGATCGTGTTGAACGTCGTCGGGATGACCCCGGACCTGCTGCCGCACATGCCGCGGCTGGCCGCGCTGGCGGACCGGGGCTGGCGGGCCGAGCTGGGCACGATCCTGCCCGCCGTGACGTGCAGCGTGCAGGCCACACTGCTGACCGGACTCACCCCGGCCGAACACGGCATCGTCGGCAACGGTTGGTACTTCCGCGAACTCGGCGAGGTCCACCTGTGGCGCCAGCACAACCGCCTGGTCCACGGCGAGAAGTTGTGGGAGACCGCCCGCGGCCTGCACCCCGGCCACACGACCGCAAACGTTTGCTGGTGGTACGCCATGGGCGCGTCGACCGATTTCACGGTCACCCCGAGGCCGATCTACCACGCCGACGGCCGCAAGTCCGCTGACTGCTACACCCGCCCGCCCGGCCTGCGCGACGAGCTGACGGCGGAACTGGGCCCGTTCCCCCTGTTCCAGTACTGGGGCCCGACGGCGTCGATCACCTCCAGCCAGTGGATCGTCAACGCGGCCCGCAAGATCCTCGCCGACCAGCGGCCGGACACCCTGCTCGTCTACGTCCCACACCTGGACTACGACCTGCAGCGCTTCGGCCCGCACTCCCCCCAGGCCCGCGCCGCCGCCGCCGCGGTGGACGCCGCCATCGCCCCGCTGCTGGATGACGCCGACGCCGTCGGCGCCACCGTCATCGCCCTGTCCGAGTACGGCATCACCCCGGCGAGCAGGCCCGTCGACATCAACCGGGAACTGCGCAAGGAAGGCCTGCTGGAGGTCTACACCCAGGCGGGCATGGAATACCTCGACCCGTGGACCTCCCGCGCCTTCGCCGTCGCCGACCACCAGGTCGCCCACGTCTACATCGCCGACTCCACCGACATTCCGCGGGTGAAGGCGATCCTGAACGAACTGCCCGGCGTGGACGAGGTCCTCGACCGCGAGGCCCAGGCCCGCTACGGCCTGGACCACGAACGCTCCGGCGAACTCGTAGTGGTGGCCGAACCAGAAGCCTGGTTCACGTACTACTACTGGCTCAACGACGACCGCGCCCCCGACTTCGCCCGCGGCGTCGACATCCACCGCAAGCCCGGCTACGACCCGGCGGAACTGTTCTTCAACCCGGCCGACCCGCTGGTCAAGGCCCGCGCGGGCGGGAACCTGCTGCGCAAGAAACTCGGCCTGCGCTACACGATGAACGTCGTACCGCTCGACCCGTCCTGCGTGCGCGGCACCCACGGCAGACTCCCAGACCGCGCGGCGGACGCTCCCGTGCTGATCTGCTCCGACCCGAGCATCCCGAGTCCCGGTGACCGCATCGCGGCCACCGATGTCCGCGACCTCTTCCTCACCGCCATCAAGGAGTCCTAATGGAACGCTCAGCGGGCTACGGATACTGATCCAAGCGGAAGCTGGGTTGTCCGAGTAGGCCATGTGCGCGGCCAGAGCTGCCCCCTCTGGTTGCCGGGAGCACGTCGTGTCGTGATCCCGGCAACCAGGGGCGGCCTGGCAGTCCCGAGATCTGGGCTGGAACCGGGCATGTGGCCATCGTGCCCACCTTTGTTGCAGTCGCCGTGCCTCAGTTCCTCACCAGAACAGATGGGTGCGGTCGTTGTCGCAGTAGCGCCGGGCTGCGGCGAACAGTCGCAGGTAGAGCTGGTCGAGTTTGAGGTAGTTGGGCACGAAGTCGGTGGCGGTGAGGGTGCCCTCGGCGTAGTCGAGGCCGTCTCCGTTGCGGGTGGCGTAGTGGGCGGGGACGGTGTCTGTGCTGCCGTCGGCGAGGCTGATGGCGTGGTCGATGTCGATGTCGACGAGGCCGCTGACTTCGGCGTCGGCGAGGGGGATCTGCTCCAGCGGGATGTCGAGGGGCAGTAGGTGCCAGTGCTGGAACTCGTGTTCGACGTAGTCGGGGGCGAGGGTGATGGCGGTTTGCCGTATTCCGAGGGGATGTAGGTCGCTGTAGGGGATGTGGAGTCCGAGTTCTTCGTGGACTTCGCGGATTCCGTCGGGGATGGTTTCGCCTGCGTGGTAGTGGCCGCCGACGGTGATGTCGGCGTAGTCGGGGCGGTCGAAGCTATAGCGGCCCGGGGTTTTCTTCTGCAGGAGGACTCTGCGGGTGCCGGTGTTGATGGCGAGGGCGGAGAAGGTGCGGTGCCACAGGCCCTGGGCGTGGGCTGCCTTCTTGTCGGTGGTCCCGATGTGTTCGTAGCGATCGTTGAAGATGTCGATCAGGGTCACTGGCGTGTCCTCAGTGGTGGGTGACTTGGTCGTGGTGGGTCCAATAGGTGTTGAGGGCGTCACGGTAGCGGCGGGGGTCGCCGACGGTGATCCAGCGGCCGGTGATGCGATGAACGCGGACGTCGGCGGTGCGGGCGAGTTCACCGACGGCGATGCCGAGGTCGACTTCGCCGCAGGCATGTGTGCTGGGCGCGAGCGAGGTATTCACCGAACTCCTCGAACCTGATACCTCCACCGCCTGAACTCGCCGACTCTCGCCACCCGAAAACGACCGCACCGCGGCCCCGACGTCCACAGGGACGACGCCGGAACCGCGGTGCGGTGGAGTGCCAGGCGACGCGCAGGAGGCGGAGCCGCGTCACCTGGCGAGCCATCAGGACACAGTGATCACATGGGTAGTCGCATACAGCTGCCCAGTGCTGTCCCGCGTAGAGAGCCTCGCCGTGTAGACACCCTTGCGGCTGTACACATGCGAGGTGTTGAGCGAGTGGACGTCAGCGGTGTTGTCACCGAACACCCACACCTGGTCGGTGATCGTCCGGCCGGCGACCGGAGTAGCCGTGGCCGTGAAGTTCACCGTCAGCGGCGCGACACCGGTCGTCGGCGTGGCCGTCGAACTGTGCGTCGATCCACCCTCCTGCTTGGCACCCGCGCCGTTGAAGCGCAGCCAGTCAAGAGACATCAGGTCCGTACCCGCCGCGGGCGTCGGGTTGACGAACACCGCGTACAGCGTGAACGTCCCCGTGCCCGCGCCGGAAAGCGTGACCCTCGGGGAGATCAGGTTGTCGTAGCTCCCCGTGTTCGGAATCGTCGCCGTGCCGAGCAGCGTGCCGGTCGGCGAGTCCTTGCGGAACTCGATGGTTCCGCCAGGACCACCCGATGACGCGCCGACGATCACCGAGTTGATGCCCTTGAAGTTGACCGGACCGAAGTTGATCCAGTCGCCGTTGTCGGCGTCACCGATGCGCTTGCCCGCCCGTGCCGTGGCACGGTCGAACACGACAACACCGCTCTGCCCGTCGAAGTGCTCGGCTTCCTTGTCCTTGGTCTGCAGTTCGACCTGAGTCGAACCGATCAGCGCGGGAACGCCGGTCGCGCCCTTGTCTGTGTACTGCGCGCTGACCCGGCCATAGAGGTCCTGGCCCGGCCCGTGTCCGTCGCCCGCGGTCGCGTCCGTGACCAGGACGCCGCTGCACCCGATGTAGTTGTCCAGCGGGTGGGCGTGATCGTCGTGGCCCAGCAGCGTCTGCACGACGACCTTGGAGCAGTCGATGCCCGTGCCGTCCTCAGGGTCGGTGACCGTCACCGTGTAGGGGATCCGGTCGCCGAAGTCGAAGAAGCCGCCGTTGGGGATGTTGATCGTCACGGTGGGCCGGGTGTTGCCGACGGTGACCTGGGTGGAGGCCACACCGGAACCGGCGGTGTTGGTGACGGTCAGCCGGGCGTTGAACTGGCCCCTGGTGTTGTAGGTGTAGGTCGGGTTGGCCGAGGTCGAGTCGACCGTGCCGTTGCCGTCGAAGTCCCACGCGTAGCTGAGGCTCGTCCCGGTGGAACCGGAGCTGGAGAACGCCACGGTCAGCGGCGAAGCACCGCTGTCCTTGTTCGTGGTGATCTTCGCCGTCGGCGGGACACCCTTGGCGACGTAGTCGATCCGGTAAATGCCCGCACCGTCATTCGACCCACCGCGGCCACTGCCCGTGCCCGAACCGAAGTCGATCACGTACAGCGAGCCGTCCGGGCCGAACTCGGCCTCGATGGGCTGCACCCACGACATGTTGCCCAGGATCGGGTTGATCGACTGCAGGCCACCGACACTCGTCGCGCCGAAGCGCGAGTTGGTGAAGGTCTGCGCGGTCTTGTTGATCGACAGCGTCTTGAACCACTTGCGGGTCAGCTCGAAGATGACCCACTTGCCCTCGTAGTACTCGGGGAACTTCGACAACCGGGTGTTGTTCGGGTCGTAGTCGTACATCGGGCCGCTCATCGGACCGCCGCCGCCGGTGCCCACCTCGGGGAACTCGGCCGAAGCCGAGTAGGCGTACCAGACCAGTGCGGGCTTGGCCGCGGGCAGGTTCGTCAGACCCGTGTTGTTCGGCGAGTTGTTGACCGGCGCCGTGCAGCTGAACTTGGCGCCCGAGGTCGAGGTGGCGAAGTTGTAGTCGTTGAACGGGGTGTTGTTGCCGACGCAGTACGGCCAGCCGTAGTTGCCCGCGCTGGTGATCCGGTTGAACTCGACCGTGCCCTCAGGACCGCGGTTGGCGTTGGCCGTGGTGGCGTCCGGACCGTAGTCGCCGACCAGGACCGCGTTGCTCACCGGGTCGATCGTGATGCGGAACGGGTTGCGCATGCCCATGGCGTAGATCTCGGGCTTGGTCTTGGCCGTGCCCGCCGCGAACAGGTTGCCCGCCGGGATCGAGTACGTGCCATCGGCCTTCGGCGTGATGCGGAGGATCTTGCCGCGCAGGTCGTTGGTGTTGCCTGCGGTGCCCTGGGCGTCGTACGCCGCACGGCCCGCCTGCTCGTCGATCGGGGTGTAGCCCTGGGACTCGAACGGGTCGGTGTTGTCACCGATCGCCGCGTACAGGTTGCCCGCCTTGTCCATGGTGATGGAGCCACCCATGTGCGAGTTCGCCCGCGCCACGCCCCGGTAGGTGGGGACCGCCAGCAGGCGCTTCTCCGAGCTCAGCGCGATCGCGTTGTTGGCCACGGTGAACCGGGACAGGTTGAGCTGTTTGAGCGTCTTGTCCGACCACAGCAGATAGACCCAGCCGTTGGTGGCGAAGCTCTTGTCGAGTGTGAACCCGAGCAGACCGTCGGACTGGCTCGTCATCTCCGGGGTGTAGGCGAAGTCGAGCAGCGTGGTGGTGGCCAGCGTGGACTGGTCGATCACCTTGACCGCGCCGGTGCGCTGGATGTAGTACACCTTGCGGTCCGGCGCGACGGCCAGCTCGAACGGGTCGGCCAGGTTCTGGTCGGCCAGGGTCGTGCGCTGGAAGCTGTCGGTCTTGTTCGCGCTGCAGTCACCCTGGACCGCGCCCGCGGCCCACTCGATGCCGTAGCGCAGGTGCTCCAGGAACAGCGGCTCGGCGAACGCCTTCGGGTCGTGGCCACCGGCGGTGTACCAGGAACGGCCACCGTCGTAGTTCTGGCACCACGAGTACGCGTGGTCGACGCCCTCGTCGAGGCTGCCGGTGATGCCGTCGCGGAGCTTGATCTGCGCGAGGGTGTGCACCTTGCCGGTCGGGTTGGTCTTCCAGTTGTACCACTCCTCGCTGCGCTCCCAGAGTTCCGGGAGGCCCTTCGTGGAGGGGTGCGCCCGGTCGATCACCTTGATGCGCCCGGGGTACGTGCCACCGGTCGAGTTGTAGTCCGGGTGGAAGTCGAAGAGGGTGCCGACAAGGTCGGTGTACCACGTCCAGGTGCGCTCGGTGGCGGTCGCGGCGTGCAGGCCCGCGTAGCCGCCGCCGTTGCGGATGAACTTCTGGAACGCGAGACGCTGGCTGGCGTTGAGCAGGTCGCCGGAGGTCTCGTTCGAGTCGGTGTTGTTGAACACGACCGCGTCGAACGTCGCCAGGTTCGCGTCGGTGAACTGGTTCGAGTCGTCGGAGACGACGACCTCGAAGTTGTTGTCGGTGCCGAGCTTCTGGATCGCCGCCTTGCCCGCGGCGATCGAGCCGTGGGCGAAGAACGTGACCTTGGAGAAGACCAGGACCTTGAACCTGGCAGTGGTCTGCGCAGGCGCGGGCACAGCCGCGATCCCCACGAAGAGGAGAGCGGCGAGTGTCGCTAAGAGCGGTTTGAACAATTTCATGTGAACTCCGTACAGGGTCGAAGAAGCACTTGCACCCGCTCAAAGGGACCATCGGGGGGCGATGGGCTGCCGCAGCCTCCGCGGGGGGCCGCCACGGATGGTTTCCGTGGCGGCCTGCAGGAAAGTGGGAATCCAACGAGGATGGACTCCACTCAGGTGAGCCAGGGGCGCCTCCTGCCGACTTGACGCCTGATCGCGGTGTTCCGCGGGAACGTGGGTCGCGTCATCGGAGTCCCTGACGCGACAGGGGAAGCGCTCCGGCAGGCGCCAATTCGGGCGTCTCGATCTCACGGGCGAGCGCGGCGCCCGCGTGCCGCAGCCACAGCAGCGCGTCCCGCTGGGCGGCCTCCGCGCCCTCGGCGAGCCAGACCAGCGTGAGCACGCCGGAATCGGTGGAGTCGCCCGCCACCACGCGTGCGAGCACGTCCTGGCGCGTCGCGCGGGACAGGATCTCCCCGACGGCCTTGCCGTGCAGGCTCGTGTGGTCGAACCGGCCCTCGCCGGTGATCACCAGGTCGGCGTCCGCGATCGCGCCGTCGACACCGATCAGGTCGGCGACCGCGGCCGAGCCCGGCACGGTCGTGGCTCCCCAGGCGGTCGCGAGTCCATACGCGACACCGCCCGCGGCCCCCATCCCGGGCCGACCGGGGTCGCCACCGAGCAACGCGCTCAACAGCGTCAGACCTTGTTCGAGCGTGGTGACCTCACCGGGACCCGCACCCTTCTGCGGTCCGTAGACCGCCGCGGCGCCGAGGGAACCGAGCAGCGGGTTGCGCACATCGGTCAGCAGGGTGACGCCACCGGGCGGCGGGGGCCGCAGGCCGGACAGGTCCACCCGCGCCAGCTCACCGAGGAAACCGCCACCATCACGGAGCGGCTCGCCATGGTTGTCGGTGAATCGCGCGCCCAGCGCGGCAAGCACGCTCGCGCCGCCGTCCGTCGACGCCGACCCGCCGAGCCCGATCAGCAGCCGGGTCGCACCGTGGTCGAGGGCCGCGGCGATCACCTCGCCGGTCCCCCTGCTCGTCGCACCGAGCGAGTCCGCCGTCGCCATGAGCGGCAGTCCGCTCGCGGTGGCGATGTCGATCACCGCGCATCCGTCCGACAGCATCGCGAACGAGCCGGTGACCGCGCGCCCATCCGGCCCGGTGCATCCGGGCACCTGGTGGACGGTCGCGCCGAGGTGCGCGGCGGCGACGATGGCGGCCGTGCCCGCGGCCCGCACGAGCGGCGACGTCACGACGCGCCGGGGCGCGAGCCCGGGGTGCCGGCCGACCGCGTGCGCGAGGAGCGCGGC
>DATLIA010000186.1:0-6877 GCA_035540215.1 Actinokineospora sp.
GCGATCAACTCTCCCGGCCCACCGGCGGGGGCACTGTCTTTCATCAGGACTCGACGTCCAGGAAACCCGAGTGCTCACCCACCGGCCGGCTACCACCAGGAGTGTGCCGGATGGCTCACTCCCAGAACTGATTAGGAAACCCGCTGGTTCGAGGGCGGCCCCACGGCGCAGAAGTCCACTCATGTGGAGATGTCCTACGACGAGTACGGCAACCTGACCCGTTCGTTCGACGCCGCCGACGACGGTACCGCCGACGATGTGGAAGCCCACTTCGAGTACACCGCGGCGGACCAGGCCTGCCGCGACCGCAACATCATCGGCATCGCACGCGTGGTGTGGGAGAACCGGGCGACCCCGTTCGAGTACCTGCGCTACCGCGAGTCCACGGTGGACTGCGCGTCGGGTTCGATGACGCAGCTGCGGGAGTTCCTCGCCGAGGACGTCTACGCCACCACCGATCTGGAGTACTACCCGGACGGCAACCTGAAGTCGGTGACCGGCCCCGAGAACAAGACTGGCCAGCGGTACAAGCTGGACTACGGCTACGACACCGTCGTCGGCGTGCACATCGAGTCCATTGTGGATAGCTTCGGCTACCGCTCCAGCTCGACCCACAACCTGAAGTACGGGCTGGCGGACCGCACGGTCGACCAGAACAACCAGCAGGTGCTGCGCTCCTACGACACGATCGGTCGGTTGAAGACCGTCACCGGCCCATACGAGGCGGGCACGGGTCGGGTCACCATCGACATGGAGTATCACCCCGAAGCCGCCGTGCCGTACGCGGTTACGCGGCATGCCGACCGCGCCGCGACCGGCCTGCGTACCGACACGATCGACACGGTGTCCTTTGTGGATGGCCTGAGGCAGGTCGTGCAGACCAAGAAGGACGCCTCCGTCGCGGCCACCCCGGGAGCGACCCCGGCGGCGGTGATGATCGTCTCGGGTCGCACGAAGGTCGACCTCCTCGGTCGGATCGTGGAGATCTACCAGCCGGTGACAGAGGCGAAGGGCTCGGCGAACACCGCGTTCAGCTCGGCGTTCGACTCGCTGGCGCCGACCCGCGACTCGTTCGATGTGTTGGACCGCAAGACCAAGACGGTGTTGCCGGACAACACGACCACGCAGTTCGCGTTCGGGTTCGCTCCCGACCGCGGTGGGGTGACCCGCTTCGAGAAGACCGGCACCGACGCCAACGGCAGGCAGCGTCGCACGTACACCGATGTGCGCGAGCTGACCACGGCGGTGAAGGAGTTCAACCCGTCGGGTGGCCAGCCGGTCGTGTGGACCAGCTACGACTACAACCCGCTGGGTGAGCTGACCACGGTGACCGACGACAAGAACAACGTCACCCGTGCCGAGTACGACGGGTTCGGCAGGCGGACCGTGATCGACAGCCCGGACAACGGTCGCACCGAGACGCGCTACGACATGGCGAACAACATCACCGCCAGGATCACCGCGAACCTGCGCGCCGCGGACAAGCAGGTCGAGTTCGACTACGACTACACCCGGCTGAAGGGCCTGCGGTACCCGACGTTTCCGGCCAACAACGTGTCCTACACCTACGGTGCCCCCGGCGCGGCGGACAACACCGCCGACCGAATCTCCGAGGTGCGGGACGCGGCGGGCACGGTCACCCGGGGCTATGGGGCGTTGGGCGAACTCACCCGCGAGATCCGCACGGTGACGCTGCCCAACCAGGCCGCCAAGTCGTTCACCACGCGGTGGGCCTACGACTCGTTCAATCGAGTCCTGCAGCTGACCTACCCGGACAACGAGGTTCTGACCTACGACTACGACACCGCGGGACTGATCAACAAGGCCACCGGCGTGAAGAACGGCAGCACCTACACCTATGTGGCCCGACTGGACTACGACAAGTTCGGGCAGCGGCTGCTGCAGGAGACCGGAACCGGCGTCCGCACCACGTACGCCTACGACCCGGCCGACCGGCAGCTCGCCACGCTGAAGTCCAAGCTGGCCAACGGAACCAGCTTCCAGGACATCAGCTACACCCGTGACAAGACCGGCAACATCACCAAGCTGACCAACGCCGCCCCGGCGGGCGCGATCGGCGGCCCGAGCACCCAGACCTTCGGCTACGACGAGCTCTACCGACTCACCTCGGCGAGTGGCGAGTACATCGGCGGCGACAGCAAGCCGAACCGGTACACGCTGGCGATGGGATATGACTCGATCCACAACGCCACGTCGAAGGTCCAGACCCACACCATCGCGGGCAGCCTGTCCCAGTTCGCCCTGTCGTCCTACGACCAGGGCCAGCCGATGGGCCCGATCGAGCCGGTCGAGGACCCATCGAACCCGGCCGAGGTGCAGGACAAGACCAGCTACACCTATCCGTACACCTACAACTCCGGCAAGCCGCACGCGCCGAGCCAGGTCGGGCCGATCACCCACGGGTATGACGCGAACGGCAACCTGACCGACACGGTCAACACCGCCACCGCCCCGGCGAAGCGGCGCCAGTACGTGTGGGACGAGGACAACCGCCTCGCCTGCAACGACGACCACGCCACATCGACGGTCGCGCAGGACCCGACCGGGTGCGCGAACGCGACGGTGAAGTACCTGTACGACGCGAAGGGCGACCGCGTCGTCAAGCAGGGCGACGGCACCACGATCTACCCGAACAACAACTACAGCGAGCGCGACGGAACCGGCTACAAACACATCTTCATCGGCGACAACCGCCTCACCACCAAAACCGTCAACACAAGCGGTTCGGTCGAGTCGGACCAGTACTACTTCCACGCCGACCACATCGGCTCCGCGGGCTACCTCACCAACAGCCAAGGCCAACTCACCGAACACCTTGAGTACTTCCCGTTCGGCGAGACCTGGGTCGAAGAACACGCGGGCGGCTCGACCGGCGCGCCTATCCCGTACAAATTCACCGGCAAGGAACAAGACGAGGAAACCGGCCTCAACTATCACGGCGCCCGCTACTACAACCCCAGAACGCAACTCTGGGCCAGCCCCGACCCCGCCCTGCCCGACTACTTCGACAGCAAGGTCGGCTCCGGCGGCATCCATGAACCCCGCAACCTCGCCGCGTACACCTACGTCCACAACGACCCGCTCGAACTGACCGACCCCGACGGCAGACTCGGCATGCCCAAGATGCCGAAGATCAAGATGCCGTCGAAGGAGACCCTGAAGAACATCGGCCACACCGCACTCGACGTGGCGGGCATGGTACCGGTGGTCGGCGAAGCGGCGGACGTGGCCAACGCGGGCTGGTACCTGGCCGAAGGCGACAAGACCAACGCCGCCCTGTCCCTGGCCGGAGCGATCCCCGGCGCGGGCAACGTGGCCACCGCCGCCAAACTGGCCAACAAGGCCGTCAAGGCCGCCGACAACGCCGCCGACGCGGCCAAGGCGACCGACAAGGCAGTGGACGCGGCCAAGGCCGCCCCGAACCCGCCCGCCAAGGCGGGCGCGCCCAAGCCGGACTCTGGTTGCAACAGCTTCACCGGCGACACCCCGGTTTTGATGGCCGATGGCAGCCACAAACCGATCGCCCAGGTCGTGATCGGTGACCTGGTCATCGCCGCCGACCCCGAGACCGGCGAGGCCGGTGCCCGCGTGGTCACCGCGCTCATCTTGGGTCAAGGCTTGAAGAACCTTGTCGAGATCGCAGTGGCCACCGGCGGAACGGTCATCGCCACCGAGGGCCACCCGTTCTGGGTCCCCGACCTGCGCGAATGGATCGACGCGGGCGACGTCGCCGTCGGCATGCTCCTACAGACCGGCAGCGGCAGCTACGTCCAGGTAACCGCCGTCAAGGCATGGACCCAGTCGCTCCAGGTCCACAACCTCACCGTCGACGACCTGCACACCTACTACGTCGCCGCGGGCGCCACCGACCTACTCGTACACAACGACTCGTGCCCTCGGCACCCCGTTCCGAATACCGTGGATCCACGAGTGGACCCGTCGCAATGCACGTGCCCCGGCGGCCCCGGCGGCCGACGCCAGGACGCGGACGCGCACCACCGCGCGCAGGCGACCGACGAGAACAAGACCCGAAGCGAGACCGTCGACGTGGCACCCGCAAGAGGCTCCCATGCTGTCGCGAAGGCCGCGAAGGACGGCGGAGACCCGACCATCATCGTTCCCATCGTCGCCGTCATGGCGGCCAAAGGCGCCAAGGCGGGCTGGAAGTGGATCAGGCGGGGATCCCGATGAGTGAGCCAGATCCCGCACGTCGGTCCTCTTCGAAGGGACAGCTGGTGGGTTGACCCGGGGTCAGCCACCTACCACGGCATAGCCGGTCATGTCGGACGCGGCGATGAGGGTGATGTTGGACAGGCCTTGGATCTGGGCCGGGACCGTCCTCGGACAGTGGGTGAGGGAGGAACAGGAGCCGCCGGTGCCGAGTTGGCCGCTCTCGTTGTCGCCCCAGGACCAGACGGTGCCATCGGTGCGGAGCGCGTAGGCGGTGTTGTAGGTGGAGGCGTACCAGCCGATGGTGCCGTAGCCGCCCGCGGCGATTGACTTCGCGTTGGTCATGCCCGACACCTGAACGGGGACGCGGGACAGACAGGTATCGCAGTAGGTGCCGTTGCCGAGGGCGCCGCCCTGGTTGTTGCCCCACGCCCACACGGTGCCGTCGGAGCGAAGGGCGAAGGCGGCTTGGTAGCCCGCGGCGAGCTGGCGGATGTTGGTCAGACCGGTGACGCGGACGGGGACGACCGAGCTCTCGGCTGTGCTGCCATTGCCCAGTTCGCCGCTCAGGTTGTGGCCCCAGGACCACACCGTGCCGTCGGACCTGAGTGCGTACGCGGTCAGGCTGCCACTGGCGATGGCGGTGACACCGCTGAGGCCGCGGACGCGGATCGGGGCGAACACACAGTCGGACGGCCATGCGCAGGGGACCCCCGATGTGCTGGCGAGCCAGCCCCAAGCCCAAACGGTGCCGTCCGCTCGCAGCGCGAGCGCGCTGAAGCTGCCCGCGGCGATGGCGGTGACGTCGGTCAGGCCGGGGACACGGGTCGGGGTGGGGTTGGCGGTGGGCCCCCTTCGGCCGCGCCCGAGCTGGCCGACGCTGTCGTCCCCCCACGCCCACACGGTGCGGTCGGAGCGCAGGGCGTAGTTGGTGGAGACGCCGGAGCCCACGGCGGTCGCGCCGAGGACGCCGGAGACCCGTGCGGGGGTGCCGGAGGTGACGGTGCTGGTCGGGCGGCCCAACTGGGCGCTGCGGTTGTTGCCCCACGCCCACACCGTGCCGTCGCCGCGGGCGGCCAGTGGGCCGTCGGTGTTGGCGATGTTGTCGAGGACGACTGGGCCGGGGTAGCTGCTCTGGCCGCTGGTGGTGCCGACGCCGAGCTGCCCGGCGTAGTTGCTGCCCCACGAGCGCAATCCGGGTTTGCAGCTGGAGTAGATGCGGCGTTTGGCGAAGGTGCCGGTAGCCAGCGCGAAGGTCCAGTTCTTGATGAACAGGTCGATCTCGGCGCTGAGCTGCACGCGCAGCGCGGCCTCGACGGTGCGGCAGCCCGCGGTGTCGATCTGGGCGGTAAGGACCGGGCCGAACTCGCCGGTCACGGCCGCACGGCCGCCCGCGAGGGACAGCTTGGCCGACAGCCCGGCGAACAACTCCATGCCCGCGCTGCCGCTGACACCGACGGAGCCGGTGCTGCCGAACGACCGGAAGTCCTGGCTGACCCCGGGCGCACGTTCGAAGCCGAAGGTCATGCTCGGCTCCCAGCGGAAGTTCACCGACACCTGGCCGCCCGCGCTGAGCGTTACCACTGGCTCCAAGGTGATGTCGATCGGCGGCGTCGCCGCGATCGGGATCCGCGCCTTGAGCAGCGCGCCGCCCGCGAGCGTGCACGTGACCTGGCCGGTGATGCCGAGTCCGAGCTCGAACACCGGGCGCACGTCAAGCAGGAAGTAGATGGACGGCCGCCAGATGTCGAGGTTGAAGTCGAGGTGAATGCGGCTGAGGTCGGCGGCGATGGTGATGGTCGGGCCGGGTCCGGTGCAGCTGAAGTTCGCCTTGCTCAGGTTCAGTTTGAACGGCGTGCCCTGGGCGCGCCCATCGGACCGCACGACACTGACGTCCGATTCGGACAGATCGGCGGACACCGCGACCTTGAACGTCGAGTACGCCTCGTCGAGCGTCGCTGGGACGGTGGCGACCTCCGTCGTGCCGTCCGGCTTCGGGGTGACCGAGGTGACCGTACCCAGGACGCCATCCGGCGCGGCCGGGCCCGCGGGCACGGCGAGGTGACCGCCGACAACCGGGGCGGCGACCCCGGCGACGAGTACCGTCGTCTGGCCCGCGGTCGGGTCGCCGGTGACCTGCTGGACCTGCTCGCCGGAAGGCGTGCTCGTGGACGGCGCGGGCACGACCTCGGTGGTGCCCGCGCTCAGGTCGGGGAGGAAGTAGCCTGCCAGGTCGGCGATGAGCTCGACCTGGCCCGCGTTGTTGTACAGGTCGACGGCGGGGCCGTCGCCGGTCGCGACCGCCGCCAGGTTCGGCACCGTCGCACCCGCCGCCGGGTTGAGGTTCGAGGCCAGCGGGCGGTCGACGCCGTGTGGCCACGCGGTGACGAAGCTGTCGGCGGTGCCCGCGGTCGCGGTCACGTTGAGCACCGCGCCGGACGCGGTCGGCGCCACCGCCTCGGACAGGTCGAGGGTGATGGAGGCGCCACCGACCACCGCCCCGGCCGGGACACCCGTGCCGTATCGCGTATCCAGCAAGCGCTTGGGCGCGACAGGTGTGAACGAAGCACCAGTGCCGGGGGCGTAGTAGCCGGCGAGGTCGGCGATGAGGTGGACGGATCCGTTGTTGTTGAACAGCTTCACCTTTGCCGCTGACACCGCGACTGTCACGAGGTTGGGTGCTGTC
>DATLIA010000187.1:0-4355 GCA_035540215.1 Actinokineospora sp.
GACATGCCACTGCCCGCGCTCGTGGCGGGCTGGCTGCGGGAGCAGGTCGGCGCCGACGAGATCGCGGTCGACCTTGTCCCGCCCGATCTGTCCCCTGCCGACTGTCGCGAGTGGGGGGCTCGGCTCTACGACACGGCGCTGCTGGTCCTCGGTGACGGCTCTCATCGACACGGTGAGCGCGCCGTCGGCAGGCCCGATCCCCGCGCGGAGGCCTTCGATGACGCTGTGGCCGACGCGCTCGCCCGAGTAGACCTAGAGGCGCTAGGCGCCCTTGATCCCGACCTGGCCGACGAACTGGGCGCGGTCGGCCGGGCGCCGTGGCAGGTGCTCGCGGGCGCTGTCGCCGCGGACGGACGGCCGTGGCGGTGTGTCGAGTCGAACCTGATGGTCCCGTTCGGTGTGGCCTACCACTTCGCCGTGTGGGAGCCCGCGTGACGCTCGCGGTCGCGGTGGTCGGGCCGACCGCCACCGGCAAGTCCGACCTGGGGGTCGCGCTGGCCGAGCGGCTGGGCGGCGAGGTGATCAACGCCGACGCCATGCAGCTCTACCGGGGTATGGACATCGGCACCGCCAAGATCACCCTCGAGGAGCGTCGTGGCATCCCCCACCACCAACTCGATGTCCTCGACGTGCGGGAGACGGCCTCGGTGGCCGCCTACCAGCGGCACGCGCGGGCGACCATCGAGGAACTCATCGGTCGCGACCGGGTGCCCGTGCTGGTCGGCGGGTCTGGGCTCTATGTCCAAGCCGTCATCGATGACCTCGACTTCCCCGGCACCGATCCCGACATCCGGCTGAATCTGGAGTCCGAGCTCGACCGCCACGGTCCGGACCGCCTCTACCAGCGGCTTCAGGTCGCCGACCCGGTCGCGGCCGCCTCGATCCTGCCCACCAACGGCAGGCGGATCGTGCGGGCGCTGGAGGTCATCGAGCTGACCGGCAGGCCCTTCTCGGCGACGCTGCCCAAGCCCGGCCCGGCCCGCTACGGCATGGTCCTCATCGGTCTGGACCGCGACCCCGCCGCCCTGGACGAGCGGGTGGACCTGCGGGTGGACCGCATGTTCGCCCAAGGGCTAGCCGACGAGGTGCGCGAGTTGGAGAACCAGGGGCTGCGCGAAGGCCGCACCGCGTCCCGGGCGCTGGGGTACCAGCAGGTCCTCACCGAGTTCGACGGCGACCACGACCTCGTCGCCGCGGCGGCCGAGACCGCGCGGGCGACGCGGCGGTTCGTCCGCAGACAACGATCTTGGTTCCGCCGCGACAAGCGGGTGACCTGGCTCGACGCGGCCAGGCCGGACTTGGTCGAGGCCGCCGCGGCTCTCCTCGACCGGTAGCCTTGGACCTGTGGCACTCGCATTTCTCAAGGGACACGGCACGCAGAACGACTTCGTGATCCTGCCCGACCCCGACGGCGAACTGGACCTGACCGAAAGCCGGGTCCAGGCCCTGTGCGACCGGCAACGCGGCCTCGGCGCCGACGGTGTTCTCCGGGTCGTGCGCACCAAAGCGCTGCCCGACGCGCCCGCTGGGATCGATGGCGACGTGTGGTTCATGGACTACCGCAACGCCGACGGCTCGATCGCGGAGATGTGCGGCAACGGCGTGCGCGTCTTCGCCCGCTACCTACGCGACGCGGGCCTGGTGGACGCCGACGAGTTCCCCGTCGGCTCCCGCGCGGGTCTCCGTCCGGTGGTTGTGAACGCCGACGGCTCGGTCACCGTCGACATGGGGCCGGTGCGCAGGCTGGGCGAGTCGACCACCACGGTCGCGGGCCGGTCCTACTCGGGCGTCGGCATCGACGTCGGCAACCCGCACCTGGCGTGCGTCCTCGACGGTGTCAGCCTCGACGACCTCGACCTGAAGACGCAGCCCGGCTTCGACAAGTCCGTCTTCCCGGCCGGGGTCAACATCGAGTTCATCGTCCGCGAGGCGCCCGACGAGATCCGGATGCGGGTGCACGAGCGCGGCGTCGGGGAGACCCGCTCCTGTGGCACCGGCACGGTGGCCGCCGCCGCGGCGGCTCTAGGCGGTGAAGGCGCACTGACCGTCCACATCCCCGGCGGCACGGTCAGGGTCACGGTCACCGCGGACTCCAGCACCCTCACCGGCCCGGCGGAATTCGTGGCCAGCGGTGAACTCGACCAGGCGTGGTGGGATTCGGTCTAGGCGCTGTCCTGCGAGTCCGGTGCGCGGGATCCGTGATCCGGGTGGTTCCTGGGCGCGCGGGCGGGAAGCCGCTCGTACTGGGCGTACTTGAGCTTTCCGGCCGTGCGGCCAGGGGCCGCCCCGGCGCGGATAGCGCGTGCCGGACTTGCAGGACAGTGCCTAGTCCCGCGACCAAGCCGTCCGGAACCAGAGCACGCCCAGGGTCACCATCGCGATCTCGCTGATGATCAGCCCGATCCCGGGACCCGGTGAGGCAAGACCGTCGGCGGACTGCCGGGTCCAGATCGCCAGCAGGCCGTCGACGGAGGCGAACCAGGAGCCGAGCGCGCAGACCCACGTCAGTCCCCAGCGCCGCGTGATCAGCGCCAAGGCCGACGCGCCTACGCCGAAGGCCAGGGAAGTGGCGGCGAACAGGCGCGGGACCATGCCCGCCTTGCCCGCCGCGTCGCCTTGGTGCAGCAGCACTTCCCAGCCCGCCGCCGAACCCATCCACGGCAGCAGATAGCCGATGATCAGCACGAACACCGCCACCGAGATGATCACGGCGCGCGCACCCAGTTCGACGGTGCGGGACATCTTGTGCTCGACCGCGTCGATCTCGCGGCGCAGGCCGGTCACGTCTTCTTCGGTCATGAGGTCGCGCAGCCTGTCGACTCGGGAAGCGGGGCGGGAACACCGAAGGCGGGCAGACCGAGGCCGACCCCGGTGGTCTTCGGCCGGATCCCCGCCTCGTGGTTGTCCCCCGCGCGCGTGCGGCGGTGGGACACGACGGGTCCGTCGGCGACCAGGTGGTGCGGCGCGGCGTAGGTGATCACGGTCTCGACCACGTCGCCGGGGCGCGGCTCGGCGCCCTCCGGCGAGAAGTGGACGAGCCGGTTGTCCCTCGCGCGGCCGCTCATCCGCCGGGTGTCGGCGTCCTTGCGCCCCTCCCCCGTCGCGACGACGACCTCGACCGTGCGGCCGACGAGTTCCTTGTTGAGCTCCCAGGAGATCTCTTCCTGCAGCTCGATCAGCCGGTCGTAGCGCTCCTGCACGACCTTCTTGGGGACCTGACCCTCCATAGTCGCCGCGGGCGTGCCGGGGCGCTTGGAGTACTGAAAGGTGAACGCGCTGGCGAAGCGGGACTGCCGGACCACGTCCAGGGTGGCCTGGAAGTCCTCCTCGGTCTCGCCGGGGAAGCCGACGATGATGTCGGTGGTGATCGCCGCGTCCGGCATCGCCGCGCGGACCTTCTCGATGATCGAGAGGTAGCGGGCCGACCGGTACGAGCGGCGCATGTCGCGCAGCATCTTGTCCGACCCGGACTGCATCGGCATGTGCAGCTGGTGGCAGACGTTGGGCGTCTCGGCCATGGCGGCGATGACGTCATCGGTGAAGTCCTTCGGGTGCGGCGATGTGAACCGGACCCGCTCCAGGCCGTCGATCTCGCCGCAGGCGCGCAGCAGCTTGCCGAAGGCGAACCGGTCGCCGAACTCGACGCCGTAGGAGTTCACGTTCTGACCGAGCAGGGTCACCTCGAGGACGCCCTCGGCGACCAGCGCCTGGACCTCGGCGAGGACGTCGCCTGGCCTGCGGTCGCGCTCGGTGCCGCGCAGCGACGGGACGATGCAGAACGTGCACGTGTTGTTACAGCCGACCGAGATCGATACCCAGCCGGAGTGCGCGGAGTCGCGGCGGGCGGGCAGCGTGGAGGGGAAGACCTCCAGCGACTCCAGGATCTCCACCTCGGCGCGCTGGTTGTGCCGGGCGCGGTCGAGCAGCGCGGGCAGTGAGCCGATGTTGTGGGTGCCGAACACGACGTCGACCCACGGGGCCCGGCGCAGGATCTCGCCGCGGTCCTTCTGCGCGAGGCAGCCGCCGACGGCGATCTGCATGCCCGGCTTCTCGGTCTTCTGCGGCCGGATATGCCCCAGGGTGCCGTACAGCTTGTTGTCCGCGTTCTCCCGCACCGCGCAGGTGTTGAACACGATCAGGTCGGGTGTGGCCTCGCCGTCACCCGGAACGTAGCCGGCGTCCTCGAGCTGCCCGGCAAGACGTTCGGAGTCATGCACGTTCATCTGGCAGCCGAAGGTGCGGATCTGGTAAGTACGCGCGCTCATCTCGCCTTCGAGGGTACGCGGGCGGGGTTCCATGGCACGATCGACCCTCATGAGGCGACGGGGTGTACTGGCGGCGGGGCTGGCCGTGGT
>DATLIA010000188.1:0-14882 GCA_035540215.1 Actinokineospora sp.
ACGCCAAGCCGCGCTCCTCGGACACCGACGCGACGAACCCGAAGCTGTACAACCTGTCTTCGCACTTCCTGTGGGTGGGCGAGCGGACCCGGCAGCTCGACGGCGCGCACATCGCCTTCGCCGAACTCCTGGCCAACCCGATCGGGCTCAAGATCGGCCCGACGACCACGCCCGAACAGGCCGTCGAGTACGTCCGGCGGCTCGACCCGCGCAACGAACCCGGCCGGCTGACGCTGATCGCCCGCATGGGTAACGGCAACGTCCGCGAGGTGCTGCCCGCGATCATCGAGAAGGTCGAGGCGTCCGGGCACAAGGTCATCTGGCAGTGCGACCCGATGCACGGCAACACCCACGAGTCGTCGACCGGCTACAAGACCCGCCACTTCGACCGCATCGTCGATGAGGTCCAGGGCTTCTTCGAGGTGCACCGCAGGCTGGGCACCCACCCGGGCGGCATCCACGTCGAGCTCACCGGTGAGGACGTCACCGAGTGCCTCGGCGGCGCACAGGAGATCTCCGACGACGACCTCGCGGGCCGCTACGAGACCGCGTGCGACCCGCGGCTGAACACCCAGCAGTCCCTGGAACTCGCGTTCCTGGTCGCGGAGATGCTGCGCTCCTGATCGACCCCGGAAACCGTCAGAGCCCGCACTTATACTGCGGGCTCTGACTTTGTTCGGGGGTTGTGGTGGCGGTTGGGAACGACGGGTTCTTCCGGATCTTGGACGCGCTCGCCGAGGTGACACGGGCCGAGGGCGGCCAGTACACGTCGTACAGCGTGCGCGGTAAGCGATTCGGCTACTACTGGCCGCGCACCCAGACCGTCGGACTGAAGCAGACGCTGTCCGAGCAGAAGGCGCTGGTCTCCGAGCGGCCCGAGGTGTTCGAGGAGCAGTTCACCGCGGGCGGCTTCGGCTGGGTGGTCGTCTACCTCGGGGGCATCGACTTCGACGAGCTGTCCGAACTCGTCTTCGAGGCCTGGCGCCTGTCGGCGCCGGAGGAACTCATCGCCGCGGCGCCGGACCTGGCCGTCGGTCTCGAGTAGCCGGTCAGGCGCAGCGTTCGAGCAGGGTGGCGGTCGACTTCACGATGGCGTCGGCGAGCCTGCCCAGGTCCGCGACCGCGGCCGGGTCGGCATTGAGTCCGATATGGACGCCGTCGAGGTAGGTGGACACCGCGAAGCCGACCCGGTGACCGGGAGCGAGCGGCACCACGGGGTAGATCTCGCGCAGCCGCGCACCGGCCAGCCGGAGTTCCATCCGCGGGAACGGGACCGTGGTGATCACGGTGTCGAACAGCATCGACGCCGTGCCGGCCAGCATCCTGGTGCCGACGCGGTGGGCGATCGGCGGGAGCCACGACGCCACCAGCGGCAGCGCGCCCGCGCCCTTCGACGGGCCCATCTTCTTGTTCGCGTCCATCGCCGCGCGGACGGCCCGCAGCCGGTCCAGCGGATCCGGCGTGGCCACCGGCAGGTCGCACAGGTACGCCGAGATCTGGTTGCCGCCGCCGACCTCCCTGCGGCCGCGCACGCTCACCGGGACCATCGCGCGCACGTCCTCCGCGCGTCTGCCCGCCGCGTCCATCCAGTCGCGCAGGGCGCCGGTCAGGACGGTCAGGATGACGTCGTTGACGGTGCCGCCGTGGGTCTTGCGGATGTGGCGGATGTCGGCGAGGTCGAGCCGCACGCGGGCGAACTCGCGGTCCGGGGAGGTCCGGCTGAGCAGCGGCGCCGCCCAGGGCGGGCGGATCGCCTTGGCCACCGCCGTGGCCACCTCGACGCCCTGGCGGACGCGGTCGACCAGGCCGGGCAGCGGTGCCTTGCGCTGCGCCGGAATGTGGAGCTCGCACAGGCCGTCGAGCAGGCCGCCCGCGATCTCCACCGCGCCCGCGCCGTCGGTCAGGGCGTGGTGCAGCTTGAGCATCACCGCGAAGCCGCCGTCGGGCAGGCCGGTGACCACGTGCAGCTCCCACGGCGGCCGGGTGAGGTCCAGGGGAGTGGCGACCCAGCGTGACGCGTAGGCGTCGAGCAGGTCGAGGTCGTCGGGCAGCCGGTACACCGAGATGTGGTCGGCGGCCCGGAAGTCCTCAGCGGACACCCAGTCCGCGCCGCCGGGCGGGAACAGCGTCGGGCGGACCTGCTGGCGCAGCCGCGGGAGCCTGCCCGCGCGCTCGGCCAGCAGCTCGGCCACCGCGTTGACGTCGATCGGGGAGTCGGGACGGAACAAGCCGACCGCACCCACGTGCATGGGCGTGCTCGCTCGTTCGAGGCTCAGGAACGCGAGGTCCAGCCCGCTGAGTGTGGTCATGCCACAACGAGACCAGGTCGACATGACATACGCGTAACCCAGATGGGACAAGGAGGTCAGGACCACTCGATCGAGTTCGTCACACTCGGTCGGACCAGCGGGTCAGAATACGAAGACCCCGACCTTCGAATCCCTGGCCACGCGCGTTCCCGCCGCTGGACTTTGGGTGAGGACGCGGCCGTTCGGGTTGGAGAACACGCCAAGATCGATCTGCAGCCCCACCTTGGCCAACTCGGCCTGCGCCTCGGACACGGTGCGCTGGTTGAGGTCGGGCACGGTGACCGAATTGGACACCACGACCGACACCCGCTTGCTGCCGTCCACCGCGATCTTGGTGCCCGCGGGTGGATCCGTCCGGACGACCTTTCCGCCGTCGACGTCGGCGGAGAACTCGGCAGGCGCGTCGAACGGCTCGAACCCGAGATCGGTCAGCTCCTGGAACGCCTCGTCGCGGGTCTTGCCGCGCATGTCCGGCAGCGGCTTGGGTGCCGGGCCCTTGCTCAGCACCACGATGACCTGCTGACCCAGCTGCAGCTTCGTGCCCGGCGCCGGGTCGAGCTTCACCACGGCGCCCTTGGCGATCTTCTCGTCGAAGGCGTTCTTGCCGTCGTCGCGCTCCGGCCGCAGGCCCGCCGCGCGAATCGACTGCTCGGCCTGGGCCATGGTGGACCCGGCGGGCACGTCGGGCACCACCGGGCGCCCGGCGGAGACGATGAGCTTGACCTGGTCGCCGCGCAGCGCCTCGGTGCCCGCGGCGGGCTCGGTGCCGATCACCTCGCCGGAGGGGATGTCGTTGTGCCGCACGGTCGTGGTGTTCGGGCTGAGGTCGGCGTCGCGCAGCAGCTTCTCCGCAGCGGCGGCGTCCTTGCCCTGTACCGACGGGATCTCGGTGTAGCGGCCGCTGGTGAACCACCAGATCGACGTGATCAGCACCGCCAGCGCCACGACGCCCGCCGCGCTCCACAGCACTATGCGGCGCGTCTGGCTGGGCGGACGCGGCTCGTCCGGCGGCTGCTGGTGGACGTGCTGCTGTGGGTGTGACTGCTGTGACTGCTGTGGGTGCTGGGAGTGCTGCTGGTGCGGGAACGGCGGCCCGGTCGGCACGTGCGGCACCGCGTGCGGGCCGGTCGGCAGCGGGTTGGCCGCCGCCGAGTCGATCGCCCGCTCCAGATCCGACCGCAGCATCGCGCGCGTGCCCTGCGGGCCGCTGGCGCTGAACCCGGACGGCGTCGGCCGCACCACCGTCATCCCCTGCGGGGGCGACGCGGGCAGCATGACCGCCGGTACCCGCACAGTGGCCTCTGGGTCCACCGGGGCGACCGCGTCCTTGGTCGGCTCGTCAGCGGGCGGCTGGGGCGCACTTGGGACGGGCGCCGATGGCTGCTTGATCTCGGCCAGCTGCGCGCTGGACACCGGCACGGTCTCATCCGGCGGCGGCGCCGCGACCGCGGGCACCCGCATCCGGGGCAGCGACAGCTGCTCGCGCACGGCCCGCAGCTCCTGCAGGAACGCCGAACCGTCCGCGGGCCGGGTCTCCGGGTCCCGCCGGGTCGCCCGCACCACCAGCTCGTCGAGCAGGCCGGGCAGCGTGGCGACCGCCGTGCTCGGCGCGGGCACATCGGTGTTGACGTGGCGGTACGCCACCGTCAGCGCGTTGTCGCCGTGGTAGGGCGGGGACCCGGTGAGCATCTCGTAGAACACGATGCCCGCCGAGTAGACGTCGCCGCGCGCGGTCGCTGAGCCCGCCTCGACCTGCTCGGGGGACAGGTAGGACACGGTGCCGAGGATGACGCTGCTCTTGGTCGTGCCGACGCTGGAGATGGCCCGGACCAGCCCGAAGTCGGCGACCTTGACCACGCCCGCCGAGCTGATCAGCACGTTCTCCGGCTTGACGTCGCGGTGGATCAGCCCGGCCGCGTGCGCGGCCGCCAGCGCCGACAGCACCGGCTCCATGATCGCCACGGCCAGCGGCGTCGGCAGGGACCCGCGCTGGTTGAGCAGGTCACGCAGGGTGCCGCCGTCGACCAGCTCCATGACCAGGTACATGTTGGCGCCGTCGAGGCCTTGGTCGTGCACGGCCACCACGTTGGGGTGGTGGATCTTCGCCGCGGACCGCGCCTCGCGCTCGAACCGCTCCACGAAGGACTGGTCCGCGGCGAACCGCGAATCCATCACCTTGATCGCCACCGGTCGGTCCAGCCGGGTGTCCAGGCCGCGGTAGACCGCGGACATGCCACCGCGCGCGAGCAACGCGTCGACCCGGTATCGCTGTTCGAGCAGCGTGCCGACTAGCCCCGGTCCTTTGTCCACCACAGTGGTGGATCGTAGGTGGCCGACCGCCCCGCCGTGGTCGCGCCCAGGATTTCTGTGACCAAGTGGTCGGCCGGGTGCCCCGGAGTGTGGCATCGTTGTGCCCCGTGAGTTCGATTCCCGCCGCAGCCGACGTCCTGGATTCCTCGGTGGAGGTCCTTCCTCTGCCTGACGTCGCCGACCGGCTGAACCAGCCGATCACCCGCATCCACCAGGCACTGCGCGACCACCACCTGATCGCCATCCGGCGCAAGGGGGTGCTGATGGTGCCCGCGGCGTTCCTCGACGAAGCCGAGGGCGTCGTGGTCAAGGGCCTGTCCGGCACGATCACCGTGCTCAACGACTCCGGCTTCAGCCCGGACGAGATGATCCAGTGGCTGTTCACCGAGGACGAGTCGCTGCCCGGCACCCCGATCGACGCGCTGCGCGGCGACCGCGGCCGAGAGGTCAAGCGCCGCGCGCAGGCCCTCGCGTTCTGATCCTGGCCGCGACGCACCGCGCCGCGCCCGGCAGCGCGACCGCGAGCCGCCGGTGCGTCGGCACCGCGGCCCGCCGGGTCAGCACGTCGTAGCCCGCCGCCGCGATCTCGTCCAGGATCCCGGCGTAGAGCCGTGCCGCGGTGGCCACGCACGGCCGCGCCACCGGGTCCAGCAGCGCGATCCCCGGCTCGGCGGCCCGGTAGAGCGCCCGCGTGTGCGCGACGAAGTGGGCCACGGCCCGCCGGATCGGCCGGTCGGATCGACCCGCCGCGCGGGCGTGGGCCAGCCGCTCCCGGTCGACACCGAAGGCCGCGAGGTGGTCGGCGGGCAGGTAGACCCGGCCCCGGTCGAGGTCCTCGCCGACGTCGCGCAGGAAGTTCGTCACCTGGAACGCCTCACCCAGCCCGCGCGCGTACGGCGCGGCCTGCGCGCGGGGGACCACGGTGCCCAGCACCGGCAGCATCATCAGGCCGATCACCCCGGCCGAGCCATGGGTGTAGACCGCGACGTCGTCGAGGGTGGGGTAGTCGGTGACGGTCAGGTCCATCCGCATCGACCCGAGGAAGTCGGTGAACAGGCCGGGGTCGAGGTCGTACCTGCCGACGGTGTCGGCCAGCGCCACCAGCACCGGGTGTCCCCAGTCGCCGTTCAGCGCCGCCTTGAACGCGATCTCCCACTCGGCCAGCGCGCCTGACGGGTCGGGCCCGGGCGCGTCGACGATCTCGTCGGCCAGCCGCGCGAACGCGTAAAGGGCGTGCACCGCGGGTCTGCGCGCGGGCGGGAGCAGACGGGTGGCCAGGAAGTAGGTGCGCCCGTAGTGGGCGTTGATCCGGCGGCACGCCAGGTAGGCGGTGTGCAGATCAGGTTTGTCGACACGCATGGCGCACGCATCCTCGCACGGCGGCCGCCGAGCGCTCCCGCGAACGTGTCAGCGCTTACAGCCGACCCACTGGCCGCTCGGGCACTCCTTGCGCTCCGCGGTGTACGTCTCGACGAGCTGGTGGACGAGGCCCTGCGCGGACGCCGCGTCCCCGGTCGCGGTGACCAGCGTGACCGAGCAGCCTGAGCCGGTGCTGCGCAGGCACGTGGTGACCTGCTGGTCGGCGTGGTCGCGCCAGAACTTGCCCGCCACCACGCCGTACTTCCAGACCTTGGGCTGGTGCTGGGAGTCGGAGTAGCCGATCGAGTAGACGTAGTGCGAGCCCTCCGCCTTGGCCGCCTTCGAGTCGGCGGGCTTGGCCGCCGCGCGCGCGGTGACCTGGGCCAGGTCGGGCGCCTCGGCGAGCACCACGGTCGACCACTCGACGCTGTACGGGTGATTGCCCGCCACCGAGTTGGCCTTCTGGAAGAACGTGACCCACTCCGGTGTGGCCAGCGTGCACGTCGCGCTGGCCGCGGCGCCGGGCGCCACCGGGCCGACCGTCGTGTCGCACACGCCCAGCGGCGCGTTGTCGCCCTGCCAGTTGCCGCGGACGGAGACCTTGACCGCGACCTTCCCCGGGTTGGTGAACTGCACGATGATCGAGCAGCTCGCCGCGGCGCAGGCCTCGAACTTGTGGTCGCCCTCTTGGACGGTGGTGAGCACGTCGATCGGCGCGGTGAGCGCGGCGGCCTGCCCGGACACGTCCTGGTAGAACTTCGCGATCTCGGCTGACCCGTCGGCGACCGTGGTGACCAGCTTCTTCGCGCTGGTGGTGTCCGAGCGCCCCACCCGGTCCATCTCGACCTTCACCACGCCGTGCGGCGCCGACTCGGTGACGTAGACCGTCCCGCCGCCGGTGGTGATCTTGACCGTGGGCACCTCGCCGACCCGGACCCGCTGGCCCGCGGTGATCGGCTCGCTGCCCGCCCGGTCGCTGCCCTTGGACAGGTTCTGCCCGAGCACGTCAGGGGTGAACACGTCGCCGAACTCCACGCCGATCAGGCTGGTCGGCACCTTCACCCAGCGGTCGGCGACCGCCGCGCCCTTGCCCTGGCTGTTGGCGACCCCGGACAGCGTCGCCCAGAAATCGGCGCCTGCCTTCAGGTAGGTCGTCTTGTTGATCACCAGCACGGACGCGGCCTTGCCGTCGAGGGTGAAGCTCCCGACGATCTCGCCGGTCTGCGCCGCGGTCACGTCGAAGGTGACCGCGTCGTCGGACGCCGACGTCATCGTGCCCTGGTAGCGCACGGTGCTCGACTCGCTGAGATTGACCAGCGACTGGGTGATCGACTCGGTGGCTGTCGGCGGCGGCACCGCCGCGGCCACCGGGGCGCCCGACACGGCGGTGCTGCACCCCGACAGCACGAGGACCGCCCAGCCGAGAGCGGCCGCCAACCCGCCGCGTCCCGGTGTCGTCGCTACCCCACGCATTCCTGTTCCCCACCTCACTGCCTGTCTCCCCAAGCCGACATTATCGCGAGTGAGGCGCCGAGAACCGCGCGCCCAACCTCACAGTCCGCTTACAGATTCCCCGCGGGCCCGCGCGGCGGTCGCCAGCGTGCCCGCGATTCGCTGCGCGGCGAGCCGCCCGGAGATCACCACCGGGGGGATGCCGACCCCCGGCGTGGTCCCGCTGCCCGCCAGCACGACGTTGTCGACGCCCCGGACCAGGTTGCGCGGGCGGAACGGGCCGGTCTGGGCGAAAGTGTGCGCGACGGAGAACGGGCTGCCCTCGGCCAGGCCCGCCGCCTCCCAGTCCGCGGGGGTGACCAGCCGCTCGACCTCGATGGCGTCGTCGAAACCGTCCAACCCGCGGTCCTGCAGCACTTGGACAAGGTCGTCGCGGTAGCGCGGGCCGATGCGGCGCCAGTCGATCGGGCCGGTGCGCAGGTTCGGGCACGGCGCCAGCACCGAGATCTGGTGCCTGCCGTCGGGCGCCAGCGTCGGATCCGTCGCGGTGGGCCGGGTGACCAGCAGCGACGGGTCGCTCATCAGCTTGCCCGCGCGGGTGATCTCGCGGAACGTCCGCTCCCACGCCTGTCCGAAGAAGATCGTGTGATGGTCCAACTGGGACCACGACCGGGTCGTGCCGGTGTGCAGCACGACCGCGGAGGGGGAGTAGCGCAGCGCCAGCGGGCGGCGCGGGGTGACCCCGAGCAGCCGGTAGCTGGCGGCGAGGTCGGCGGTCAGCACGACCGCGTCCGCCGGGATCCGCTCACCGGTCGTCGTGCGCACCGCGCCGACCCGGGTGCCGACCCGCTCCAGCCAGGCCGCGCTGGTCGAGTACCGCATCCGCACGCCCGCGCGGGCCGCCGCGGCGGCCATCGCCTCGGCCACCGCGCCCACGCCGCCGCGGGGGAAGGACACGCCCGCGACGGTGTCCATGTAGGCGATCACCGCGTACGCGGCAAGTGCGCGGCTCGGCGGGACGCCCGCGTATAGCGACTGGAACGAGAAGAGCCTGCGCAACCGGTCGTCGGCGAGGAACCGGCCCACCGCTGGGCCCAGCCTGCCGAACCCGCCGAGCGCGGCCAGCTTCGCCAGGTCCGGGCCGAGCAGGTCGAGCGGGGAGTCGAAGTTCGCGCCGATGAACCGGTCGCGCTGCACCCGGTACAGGTCGGAGAGCCACGCGCGCAGCCGCCGGTAGCCCTCGGCCTCGCGGGGACCGGCCGCGCGACGGATCTCGGCCTCCATCGCCAGCGGGTCGGTGTGCACGGCGATGGTGCTTCCGTCGGCGAAGTGCGCCCGGTAGGCCGGGTGCAGGTCGATCAGGTCGACCTCGGCGGCCAGCGACGTGCCGACCGCGGCGAACGCCTCGTCGATCAGCTCGGGCATGGTCAGCACGGTCGCGCCGGTGTCGACCCGGTAGCCGCCCATCGCCGCCTGGCCCGCGCGGCCGCCCGGGCTCGCGGCGGCCTCGATGACGGTGACCTCGCGGCCCGCGCCCGCCAGGTGCATCGCCGCGGACAGGCCCGACAGGCCCGCGCCGACGACGACGACGTGGTCGGTCCGGCCGGGGATCGTTCTGTGCTCGCGCACGATCAGTGCGCCCTGCGCGTGGCCGCCACGGCCAGGTTCGCCAGCACATCGGCGGCGGGCTCGGCCAGCCCCGCGCTCGCCAGCGTGGTCAGCGCGGTCTCGGTGAGCTCTTCGATGCGGCGTTCCAGTTCGGCCACCGCGCCGAGCTCGACGAGCAGCTCACGGGCCCGCTCGATGGTGTCCGTGCCGAGGTTGTCGTCACCCAGCGCGCCACGCAGCAAGGCGGCGTCGGCCGAGCGGCCCGCCGCGTCGGCGTTGGCCAGGCCCACCGACATCAGCAGTGTGCGCTTGCCCTCGCGCAGGTCGTCGCCCGCCGGTTTGCCGGTGACGTCGGAGTCGCCGAACATGCCGAGGATGTCGTCGCGGAGCTGGAAGGCCAGCCCGACGTCCTGCCCGAACTCACGCAGCGCGGTGATCATCGGGGCGGGCGCGCCCGCCAGCGCGGCGCCGAGGTGCAGCGGCCGCTCGACGGTGTAGGCGGCGGTCTTCATCTTCGCCACGCTGATGGCGGCCTCGGCCGACTCGTCGCCCTTGGCCTGGGTCAGCACGTCGAGGTACTGGCCCGCCAGCATCTCGGTGCGCATGGCCCGCCACGGCTCCTGGCTCGCGGCCTGCCGCCCCAGGTCGATGCCCGACCCGGTGAACATGTCGTCGGCCCAGGCCAGCGCCAGGTCGCCGAGCAGGATCGCCGCCGCCGCGCCGAAGCGCTCCGGCTCACCGAGCCAGCCCATGGCCCGGTGCCGGGCGGTGAAGGAGACGTGGACGGTCGGCTTCCCGCGGCGCATCGCCGAGGCGTCCATGAGGTCGTCGTGCACCAGCGCGCACGCCTGGACCAGCTCCAGTGCGCTCACCGCGCGCAGCACGGCGTCGGCCTGCTCGCCTTCGCCGGTGCCGCCCGCTCCGCGCCAGCCCCACCAGGCGAAAGTCGGCCGCAGCCGCTTGCCGCCGCCGAGAACGAACTCCGACAGCGAGGCCACCGCCGACCCGAAGGACGGCGCCATCTCGGCCATCCCCGCGTGGCGGGTGGCCAGATAGTCCGAGAGCGCGCGTTCGACATGGTCGGCCACGGCGTCGTCGATGGCGCGGTCGACTGTGATGATTTGGGTTCCCTGTGCCTGCTGCACACCGATATCGTCCGCCGTACCCGCCGCGGCGGTGCCGGCGGGGTGGGTCCGATGTGACCAGAAGAAGGCTTCTTCCAAAAAGTGGACGCGCTGTCCCAACAGCCGGACTACTCGATACCCTTTATTCCATGACTACGGTGGTTCAGCGGATCCGTGCGGACAAGCCGGTGTTCTCCGTCGAGTTCATGCCTCCCCGCGACCAGGCCGACGAGCGTCGACTGTGGAACGCGATCCGGGAGCTCGAAGGACTCGACCCGGCGTTCGTCTCGGTGACCTACGGCGCGGGCGGCTCCAGCCGCGACCGCACCATCCGCACCACCGGCCGCGTCGCGCGCGAGACCACCCTGGTCTCCATGGCCCACCTGACCGCGGTCGACCACTCGGTGGCCGAGCTGCGCAACGTCATCGGCTGGTACGCCGCCCTGGGCATCCGCAACATCCTCGCCCTGCGCGGCGACCCGCCCGGCGACCCCAACGGCGAGTGGGTCAAGCACCCTGATGGCCTCGACTACGCCGACGAGCTCGTCGCGCTCGTCCGCGAACTCGGCGACTTCTGCGTCGGCGTCGCCGCGTTCCCGTATGGACACCCGCGGTCGAACGACCTGGACAGCGACACCGCGAACCTCGTCCGCAAGCTCCGCGCGGGCGCCGACTTCGCTATCGCCCAGCTCTTCTTCGAGCCGGAGGACTTCCTGCGCCTGCGCGACCGGGTCGCCGCGGCGGGCTGCGACGCCACCATGCTGCCGGGCATCATGCCGCTCACCACGCCCAAGATCCTCAGCAAGACCGTCGAGTTGGCCGGTGCCCCGGTCTCGGCCCGCATCGCCGCCCGCCTCGACCCACTGGTCGGCGACGCCGCCGCGTTCCGCGCCGAGGGCATCGACATCGCCACCGAGGTCAGCGAACGCCTGCTCGCCGAGGGCGTGCCGTGCCTGCACTTCTACACGTTCAACCGCGCCAAGGCGACGCGTGAGGTCGTCGGCAGGCTCGGTCTGGTGCCCGCCAGGGCTTGACCCAGGCTAGGCGCCGATCCGGCGGCTGCGGCGGTGCGTGACCAGGGCCAGCACCAGCACGATCAGCGCGACGCCGATCGTCGACGCGCCGACGATGGTGACCCACTTCGTCCACGACACCCCGGAGACGTCGGTGTACTGGACGGTCGCGTTGAACTCCGTCACCGCGCCCGGCTTCGGCTTCCAGCTGATCGTGCCGTTGTCGTTGATCCCGTTGGTCCGGCTCACCGTGCCCGGCATCGCGACCTTGAACTGCACGTCGGCGCGGTCGGCCGGGAGATCGGTCAGGTCGACCGAGCCGGCCATCGTCACCAGGTCGCCCGCCCGCCGGATCGACAGCCGGTACTGCTTGCCGACGGTGATCCCGTCGGCGAGCATCCCGACCTCGGGGAAGGTCAGGTCCTGGAACGACACGGTCTGCCCGACGTACCCGTCGGCGGTGTAGATCTGCGTCTTGACCTTGCCCGCCAGCTCCGGCGGCACGGTCAGCGCGGGCCCGGTGTCGCCCTGCTTGATCGAGACCGATGCCACGACGATCTGGCCGGAGACGAGGTCGTCCTCCGAGACGGTCAGCGACGCCTGGACGCGCACACAGCCCGAGAGGGTGAGCGCGGAAAGCAGACTCAGCAGGGCGATCGCGACCCACCTGCGGAAACGGGGAGTGACCTGGTGCACTGGGCCATCCTGCCAGCCCCGGCCGAATGGGTGCCGCCCGACCTTTAATGCTTGCGATCGGCGCTGGGCAGACCGGTAGCGTGCGTCGGCATGGTGACCCCACAGCACCCGGGCGTGCATGCGATAAGCGACTCCTACGTCGAAGACCTGGCGGCCGCGGAACCGGTAATCGCCACGTACTGCGGGATCGTCGGCCACGACGACCGACTCCCCGACCTCTCGCCAGACGGTGTCGACGCCCGCGGCGAGATCGCCGCGGCCGCGCTGGCCAAGATGCGCGCCGCCGAGCCCGCCGACATCGCCGAGGCAAACGCCAAGGCCGTCTTTCTTGAGCGGATCGGCCTTGAGGTCGAACTGCACGCGGCGGGGGAGTTCCATCGCTCCCTCAACGTCATCGCCTGCCCGGTCCAGGAGGTCCGCCAGGTCTTCGACCTGATGCCCACCGAGACCGCCGACGACTGGTCGGTCATCGCCAAGCGGCTCGCGGCTGTGCCCGGCGCGCTGGAGGGCTACCAGCGGTCGCTGCGGCACTCGGCGGCCAAGGGCGAGGTCGCCGCGCTGCGCCAGGTCGTCAAGACGGCCGAGCAGTGCCGCACCTGGGCCGGGTCGGGCGACGGCAAGTCGTTCTTCGCCGCCTTCGCCGAGGACGCGCCGGTCGACGGCGCGCTGCGCGCCGACCTCGACGCCGCCGCGACCGCCGCCGCTCGCGCCTACGGCGAACTCGCCGACTTCCTTACCGGCGAACTGGCCGAGAAGGCGCCGACCGAGGACGCGGTGGGCGCGGAGCGCTACAAGCTCTGGACCCGCGAGTACACCGGCGCGACGCTCGACCTGCACGAGGCCTACGAATGGGGCTGGGCCGAGTTCGCCAGGCTCGAGGCGGAGATGACCGAGGTCGCGGGCCGGATCGCCCCCGGCGGCACCATCGCCGACGCGGCGGCCAAGCTCGACGCGGACCCGCGCTACCAGGTCGTCGGCCAGCGGGCGTTCGAGCAGTGGATGCAGGACCTGTCCGACCGCGCCCTGTCCGACCTGCGCGGCGTCCACTTCGACATCTCCGACCAGATCATGCGGCTGGAGTGCCGGATCGCCCCGCCGGGCGGCACGGTCGGGGCGTACTACACCGGCCCGACCGACGACTGGTCCCGGCCGGGCCGGATGTGGTGGTCGGTGCTGCCCGACAAGGAGGTCTTCCCGACCTGGCGTGAGGTCACCACGGTCTACCACGAGGGCGCCCCCGGCCATCACCTGCAGATCGCGACCGCGGTGTCGCAGGCCAAGAGCCTCAACAAGTTCCAGCGCCTGCTGTCCTGGATCCCGGCCTACGGCGAGGGCTGGGCCCTCTACGCCGAGCGCCTCATGCGCGAGTTCGGGTACCTCGACGACGACGGCGACCTGCTCGGCATGCTCGACGCGCACATCTTCCGCGCGGCCAGGGTGATCATCGACATCGGCATGCACCTGAAGCTGGAGATCCCGCGCGGCTTCGGCTTCCACGAAGGCGAGCGGTGGACCCCCGAGCTGGGCCTGGAGTTCATGCTCACCCGCACGATCACCGACCCGGACCACGTGCGCGACGAGATCGACCGCTACCTCGGCTGGCCCGGCCAGGCGCCCACCTACAAGCTCGGTGAGCGGCTCTGGCTGCAGGCCCGCGACGAGGCCAAGGCCCGCCAGGGTGCTGACTTCTCGCTCAAGCGGTTCCACCAGGAGGCCCTGGAAATGGGCGCGATGGGCCTGGACACCCTGCGGACCCGGCTGGCCGAGCTGTAGGTCAGAGGGGGAGTCCCCGCCCCAGCACGCCGAAGGGGCGGGGATCGCCCGCGAACTGGTAGTGGCGCAGGACGTCGTCGAAACCGAGACGGCGGTAGAGACGCCACGCCCGCGACGGCCCCTCCGGGGTGGACAGCAGCACCTTCGAGCTGTCCGCCCCGGCCAGGAGCCTGCGCACAAGCTCCTCGCCGATGCCCTGGCCCTGCCGGTCGGGCCGCACGTGCAGCTCCGTCAGCTCGAAGTAGTCACCCAGCCACGCCTCGGCGACCGCGGGCCCCCGATGCTCGGTCACCCCGCGCCGGACCTGCTCATGCCACCACTGCCCAGGCGCCCCCCGATAGCCATAGGCGATCCCGGTAAGCCTGTCATCGGCGTCGAACGAGGCCACACAGCGCCAGCCGACCCTAAGCATGTGGGCCAGCCACATGGGGGCGCGCTGCTCGACAGTGCCCCTCGGGTAGCGCATGGCCGTCACGTAGAGCTCCAGCGACTCACGCAGCCGGGCACGCAGCTCGTCGGAGCTGAGCTCGGCGAACCGGTCGACGCGGGGGGAGGGAGCGGCGGTCACGAGGCAGGATCATCCTCCTTGCCCGCCACATCCGCAGCCGTGCCCCCGGTGAGGATCACCAGATCGGCGTAGGTGACGGGGAAGACGGACTTGGGATGCCCGGCCGCGGCCCACACCACGTCAAAGCGCGCGAGAGACCGGTCGACCAGCGTGTCCAGCCGCTGAGGATGCCCCACGGGCGCCACGCCGCCAATCGGCTGCCCGGTGTGCGCGCGAACGAACTCGGGGTCGGCGCGCCCGATCCGGTCGGCCCCCGTGAGCTCGGCCAGCCACGCGGTGTCGGCCCGATGGGCGCCCGAGGTCAGGGCGAGCAGCGGCCGGTCCTCGTCGCCGTGGCGGGCCTTGAAGATCAGGCTGTTGGCGATGGCCCCGACCTCGATCCCAAGGGCGGCGGCGGCCAGGGCGGCGGTCTTCACATCGTCGTCAAGGATCCGGATGCCGTCGGCGGAACGGTCCAGGCCGGCTTCCCGCAACGCGGCGGCGACTTTCGCCACGGCGGGGTGGTCGAGTGTGCTCACCGCTCCATCACACCACTGGTGACCAGGCTCTCGGCAAGCGGAATACCCCACCGGCTTGAAGCCCGAGAAGCGGCGGGTTAGTCTGGACGTATCGAACATGCGTTCGATGTTGCTCGGTGGTGGGGCGGGGGAAGCGCCTCACCACCGAGCAA